>JAFEBB010000012.1 GCA_018266075.1 Deltaproteobacteria bacterium
TGGTGCTGCAGACGCTCGGCGCCGAGCCGGTGCAGGTGTAGCCCGTCTCCACCGTGCAGGTGCTGGAGCAGCCGTCGCCGTTGGTGGTGTTGTGGTCGTCGCACTGCTCGGTGCCGGCCTTGATGCCGTCGCCGCAGGTGGTGCTGCAGGTGCTCGGCGCGCCGGAGCAGGTGAAGCCGGTCTCGGTCTGGCAGGTGCTGGAGCAGCCGTCACCGTTGGTGGTGTTGTGGTCGTCGCACTGCTCGGTGCCCTCGATGATGCCGTCGCCGCACTTCTGGCAGACGCTGGGCGAGCCGTTGCAGGTCCAGCCCGACTCGATGGTGCAGGTGGCGCTGCAGCCGTCGCCCGGGGTGGTGTCGCCGTCGTCGCACTGCTCGCTGCCCGCGATGATGCCGTCGCCGCAGACCGGGGCGCAGGTGCTCGGCGAGCCGGAGCAGGAGTAGCCGGTCTCGATCTGGCAGCTGCTGGAGCAGCCGTCGCCGCTCACGGTGTTGTGGTCGTCGCAGGTCTCGCCGGCCTCGATGATGCCGTTGCCGCAGGTGCTGGAGGTGCACTTGTGGGTGGAGAGGTTGCAGGAGAGCGAGGGCAGGCAGTCCACGTTGCTGGCGCAACCCACGCCGCTGCCGCAGTCGTACGCCAGGCCACCGATCAGGGTGCCGCCGTTGTTGACCGTGATGTGGCTGGCCGGCGAGGTGGACTTGCCGATGGTGGTGTTGCCGAACGCGCCCGGCGTGTTGTTGGTCACCGTCACCGTGGAGCCGCTCGCCGACGCGGTCATGCCCAGCGAGGTGGCGCCGTTGATGGCCGCCGCGGTCTTGGTGGCCACGGTGCTGGAGCTGTCGCCGGCGCCGCTCGAGGCGATCTGGATGGCCACGTTGGGCGAGGTCACCGTGCCGCCGCTGCCGCCGTTGGTGATGGTGAACTCGAAGGTCACCGAGGTGCCCAGGCCGTTGTTCAGCGTGAACGTCTCGTGGTTGCTGAGCGAGCTCTGCTTCACCACGCCGAAGCTGCCCGAGGCCTTGGTCGGGTTCTGGACCGCGCCGCAGCTGCTGCTGCAGCTGCCGCAGCCGGTGTTGTTGAAGTCGTCGCAGGCCTCGCTGCCCGCCTTGGTGCCGTCGCCGCAGATGGTGCTGCACGAGGAGGGCGAGCCGGAGCAGGTGTAGCCCGACTCGATCTGACAGGTGCTGGAGCAGCCGTCGCCGTTGGCGGTGTTGTGGTCGTCGCACTGCTCACTGCCGACCTTGATGCCGTCGCCGCAGACGGCGGAGCAGGTGCTGGGCGCCGAGCCGGTGCAGGTGTAGCCGGACTCCACGGTGCAGGTGGCGCTGCAGCCGTCGCCGCTGACGTTGTTGCCGTCGTCGCACTGCTCGGTGCCGGCCTTGATGCCGTCGCCGCAGGAGCCGGCGTGGCAGCTGCCCGGGCCCGAGCCGTTGCAGGTCCAGCCCGTCTGCACGGTGCAGGTGCTGGTGCAGCCGTTGCCGGTGCCGTTCAGGCCGGGGCCGGTGCCCAGGTCGCACTGCTCGGTGCCGGCCTTGATGCCGTCGCCGCAGGAGGCGGCGCCGCACACGCTGGGCGCCGTGCCGGTGCACACCCAGCCGTTGTCCACGACGCAGCCGGTGCAGCCGTCGTTGGCGGTGGCGTTGCCGTCGTCGCAGGCCTCGCTGCCGGCCTTGATGCCGTCGCCGCAGGAGGCCGCGCTGCACACGCTGGGGTTGGTGCCCGTGCAGGTCCAGCCCGACTGGACGCCGCAGGTGCTCGAGCAGCCGTGGTTGGTGCCGTTGCCGCTCACGCCCGAGCCCTCGTCGCACTGCTCGCCGCCCGCGACCTTCCCGTCGCCGCAGGTGGTGTGGCAGAAGCTGGGCGAGCCCGAGCAGGTGTAGCCGAAGTCGACGCTGCAGCTGGTGCAGCCGTCGTTGGCGGTGGCGTTGCCGTCGTCGCAGTTCTCGTGGTTCGAGCCCGTGGAGTCCACGAAGCCGTCGCCGCAGACGTTGGTCTTGCAGGAGGGCAGGCAGTCACCGCTGGCGCTGTTGCTGCCCCCGTTGTCGCACTGCTCGCCCGAGGGCACGTTCCAGATGCCGTCGCCGCAGCGGGGGATGGTGCAGTTCAGGTTGCAGGTGGCGGTGTTGCCCGCGTCGGGGCCGCCGGTGTCGCACTCCTCGCCGGCCTGGCTGTTCACGTAGTAGTCGCCGCAGTGGCTGAACTGGCAGAAGCGGGTGCAGCCCGAGCTGTCCACCGCGCCGGTGTTGTCGCACTGCTCGCCGGCCTGCGGGTTCACGTAGCCGTCGCCGCAGCGGGCGAGGGTGCAGTCCTTGTTGCAGGTGGCGGAGTCGCCGTTGATGTCCTGGACCTGGCCGCCCGGGTCGCACTGCTCGCCGTCGAAGGTGTCGACCACGCCGTCGCCGCAGGCAGCAGACTGGCAGGTGGCCGAGCAGGTGTCGCCCGGGGTGCCGTTGAGCGGGCCGTGGTCGCAGTTCTCGCCGGCCGCGGGGTTCACGATGCCGTCGCCGCAGCTGGAGATGGTGCAGAAGGTGGTGCAGCCGGAGGTGGGCAGGGTGCCGCCCGGATCGCACTGCTCGGTGCCGCCGTCGGGGAACACCGCGTGCAGCGTGTTCAGGATGCCGTCGCCGCAGGTGGCGGTGGTGCAGTTCGGGTTGCAGGTGGGGAGCTCGCCGGCGTCGCCGGGGTCGCACTGCTCGGCGCCGCCGTCGGGGTAGGCGTCGACGTGGCCGTTGCCGCAGCCCTCGAGCTTGCAGGTCGAGGAGCAGCCGTCGCCGTCGATGGTGTTGCCGTCATCGCACTGCTCGCCGTCGGCGGGGTTGAGGATGCCGTCGCCGCAGGAGGTGAAGGTGCAGAACTGGGTGCAGCCGGGGTGGGTGGGGCCGTTGCTCGCCGTGGGCAGCACGCCGCCCGGGTCGCACTGCTCGGTGCCGCCGTCGGGGAAGACCGGGTCGAGCACGTTGAGGAAGCCGTCGCCGCAGCGCGCGGTGGTGCAGTCGGAGTTGCAGGTGGGCGTCTCGCCGGCGTCGCCGGGGTCGCACTGCTCACCGCCGCCGTCGGGGTAGCGGTCGAGCACGCCGTTGCCGCAGCCTTCCTTCTTGCAGTCGCGGCTGCAGCCGTCGCCGTCGATGTTGTTGCCGTCGTCGCACTGCTCGCCCGCGGAGGCATTGCGGATGCCGTCGCCACAGCTGGAGAGGGTGCAGTCGGCGTTGCACTGCGGGGTCTCCGGGGCCGGGCCCGGGTCGCACTGCTCGAAGGCCGTGCCGCCGTCGGTCTCCACGATGTGCGACGGGTTCACGATGCCGTCGCCGCAGGTGGCGAAGGTGCAGTTCGAGTTGCACTGGTCGGTGGGGAGCACCGAGCCGCCGTCGAGGGGCGGGTCGCACTGCTCGCCGCCGCCGTCGCCGTAGGTGTCGAGCTTGCCGTTGCCGCAACCTTCGATGTGGCAGTTGCTGTCGCAGCCGTCGCCGCTCACGGTGTTGCCGTCGTCGCAGGTCTCGCCGCGGTCCTGCTCGACGATGCCGTCGCCGCAGATCTCGACCTGGCAGGTGGTGGAGCAGTGGCCGTCCTGGCCGTTGCCGGTCTTGGTGGCGGGGTTGCCCGGGCCGTCATCGCAAGGCTCCTGGCCGCCGTCGGCGTACTTGTCCTGGATACCGTTGCCGCAGTTCTCGAACTTGCAGGTGGAGGAGCAGCCGTCGCCGTTGTTGAGGTTGCCGTCGTCGCAGTCCTCGCCGGGATCGATGGTGCCGTTGCCGCACTTCTCGATCTTGCAGGAGGCGGAGCAGCCGTCGCCGGGCTGGGTGTTGCCGTCGTCGCACTGCTCTTGCTTGGCGGTGTCCACGATGCCGTTGCCGCAGGTCTCGTCGCTCTTGCAGTCGCTGGAGCAGCCGTCGCCGGAGACGATGTTGCCGTCGTCGCAGACCTCACCGGGGTCGATGACGCCGTTGCCGCAGGCCGCGCCGTTGGCGGAGGCCTCGATGCACACGTCCGCGTTCTTCGCGCAGATCTTGCCCTCGGGGCACACCAGGCCGGAGGGACAGGACACGCTGGTGGGCTTCACACAGCCGGCGGTCTGCGCCGCGGCCAGGATGCCCAGGGCGAGGCCGAGGAGGCCCGCGGGCAGGGTGCGGCGCAGGGTGGTGGCGTATGGTCGGTTCATCGGTCTGCCTCTCGACTATCGGGCGGCGGCGAGAGCGCGCACCGGCCCGCGAAAGAAGGTGAAAAGGTGCAGCGAGCTAGAAGCGCGCGGCCATGGCCACGCCGGCCTGGCCTGGGGCGACATAGGGTGCCATGCCGACTTCGACGTGCTCCGCACCCGGGTCCATGTGGAAGGGCTGCAACCGGTTCATGTAGACGAGCACAGCGCCGGTGACGATGGCCGCCCCGCCCACGCCGTAGGCGCCGAAGGCCGCCGACTGGAGGGTGTTGCCGGTGTTCTTCTTGTTCGCGGTGCTCGAGGGGGGCACGCAGCCGCCGCAGGCCTGGATGTCGGAGTCGAAGCTCTTGAAGCTCTGCGCCGCCTGGAAGTGCATGGCCCCGCCCAGGCCGGCCACCGCCACGCCCGCGCCCACCACGGCCCAGGGCACGTACACGTTCCACTTGCGCTTGTACTGGGTGAGGTCGTCCTCGGTGAAGAGCTTGAGGTCGTAGTTCACCGACTCGCCCGGCGGCAGCGGCTTGGAGATCTGGTTGGGGAGGAAGCCCTCCTTGCTGGCCACGATGGTGTGCGGGCCGGCGCGCACCCAGCCGTCGTAGTGGCCGGGGGCGGTGAAGAGGTCCTTGCCGTCCATCACCACCTTGGCGCCCGACTCGTTGCAGGCGAGCGTCACGTGGGTGAGCTGTTTCTCGACGAGCGACTTGTACCGCTTGGCCTGGGCCAGCTTGTCCTCGTCGAGCGGGGCGGCGCCGTACTTCATGGCCTGGTCGAGGTGCTCGTGCACATCCACGGGCTGGTCGAGGTTCAGCAGCGCCAGCACCAGGTTGTAGTGGATGGCGGGGTGGTCCCAGTGCTTGAGGGCCTCGCGGTACTCGTTGGCCGCCTCGAGGAAGTAGCTGTTCTTGAGGTCGCCGTTGCCCTTGGAGAAGAGCGCGAGGGCCTCGTGCTGCTCCTCGCTGGAGACGCCCTGGGCCCAGGGGCGCTCACCGCCGCCGAGGTCGTTCTTTTCGGCGGCACGTGCGGGCGAGGCGAGGGTGAGGAGGGCCAGGCCGGCCAAGAGCGGAGCGGTCTTCGTCATCGCGCAGGTCCTTGTCATGGTGTCACTTGAGCTCGTCAATCACCGGGCCGCCGAGGTGCTCCTCGAGCTCCTTCACGCGCGAGGCTTCCTTGTCGGCGAGCCGCTTGGCTTCGGCAGCCTTCTGGTCGGCGAGCTTCTTCTGCTCGGCGGCCTCCTTGGCGTGCTGCTCGGCGAGGATCTTCTGGCTGGCGGCGAGGTACTGGGCCTTCTTGGCCTCCTCGGCGGCGGCCTCGGCCTGCTGGGCCGCGACCTGGGCCGCGGCCTTCTCCATCTCGGCCTGCTTGGCCAGGTTCTCGGCGCGTTTCTGGGCCTCGGCGCGCTCGCGCTCCTTGGACTGCACGTCGAGGAGGCTCTTTTCCGCCTGGTTCTTGGCGTCCTTCGCCTCGGCCTCGGCAATCTTGGCGGCCGCCGCTTCCTTCACGGCCTCCGTCTGGGCCTGGCGGATGATCACCAGCGCCACGCCGGCCGCGAAGACCAGCGCCACCATGAAGGTGAAGCCGGCCACGCCTGCGAGCCGCTTGCGCCGCGCCGACTTGGCCTCCTGTGCGAACACCGCCGCGAGGAACTCGCGCTGCAGCTTGCCCAGCTCGCCGCGGTAGCGCTTCTGGAAGCGCTTGGCCTCGTCGACCACTTCGCCGCGCCACAAGAGGCCCGCGTCGTGGCCCTTCTGCTGCCACTGCTTGGCCGCAGTGCGCAGCTGATCGAGGAAGGCCGAGTCTTCGCCGCTCTCGTCCAGCCAGCGGCGCAGCGCCGGCCAGCTGTTGATGAGCGACTCGTGCACGATTTCCACGGTGGCGCCGCCGCCGCCCGTCTGCACCACCAGGAGGCGCGCCTGTACCAGCTGGTCGATGATGCGCTGCACCTCGCCCGCGTCGGGCGCGAGCTCGCGCAGCTCGTCGATGCTCACGATCGCGCGGGTGCGCTCCGGGGTGACCAGGCGCAGGAACAGCGCGCGCGCCAGGTTCCGCGCGGTCGAGGAGAGCTCGCGGAGCACGCTGTCGGCGTGCACGGCGAGCGCGCCAGCGATGCCGCCCAGGCTGTCGTAGCTCTGCTGGGTGAGCAGCTTGCGGTTGGCGTCGCGGCTCTCCCAGAGCTTGCTCGCCGCGAACTGCAGCAGCGGCAGCGCGCCTTGCGTCGTCGCCAGGTGGCCGAGCATGTCGTCCACGATGTTCGGGCTCTCGAACTTGTAGCCCGCCATCTCCGCGGGCTGCACCAGCGCGTCGCGCAGGCCGTTCTGGCCGGGCGGGTTGAGGAAGAAGAGCCCCTTGGTGAGCTCGTTCATGAAGCCCTGGTCCTCGGCCACGCGGTCGAGGAAGTCGGAGCGGATGCTCACCACCACGCGCGTGGGCGAGGTCGCGTCGTCCGCGATCGAGGCCAGGCACGAAGTGAACGTGAGTCGTTCCTTGGGATCCGCGACGAGGGTGTAGAGCTCCTCGAACTGGTCCACGAAGACCATGATGCTGCGCTTCTCGCGGCGCGCGCGGCTGCGGAGCACGCTGCCCGCGTAGCCGGGTTCGGTGGCCAGGCGCTGCACCAGCTTCTGCTGCTCCTTGAGGTCCTCGGCCACGGACGTGGAGCTGCCGAGCAGCGGCGAGATCACGTCGGCCAGGGCCTGCAGCGGCTTGCGGCCCGGGCGGATGACGAGGGCTTCCCAGTTCTCGCCGCCGCGCTTGAGCGCGGGCACAAGGCCTGCGCGCACGAAGGAGCTCTTGCCGGTGCCGGACGGGCCGACGACGGCGATGAGCGCCTGGTCGCGGATGCGGTTCACCACGGCGGAGATTTCGCTGTTGCGGCCGAAGAAGCGGTCGGCGTCGGCTTCCTGGAAGGAGGCGAGGCCGGCGTACGGGCTCTCGTCGATCTTGAACTCGCGGTTGCCGCGACCAGGCAGAAACGCCTCAAGGGCGCGGAGCAGCGCGTTGGCGTCGGGCCAGCGCTGGTCCTTGTTCTTCATCAGGCACTTGTCGACGACCGCGCCCAGCTCCGCCGGCAGCCCCGGCATGATGCTGTTCAGCTTGGGCATGGGCTCATCGAGCTTGCCGGTGATGGCCAGCTGCATGCCGCTCATGGGGTAGAGCGGGTGCTTTCCGGCGAGCATGCGGAAGAGCATGATGCCCGCGGCCCAGATGTCGCTGCGGTTGTCGATGGGGCCGCCCTTGCCCCACTGCTCCGGCGACATGAACGCCAACGTGCCCATGATGGTGCCGTGGCGGGTCAGGTCGGTGTTGGCGTCGGGGTTGTTCGAGGGCGGGCGCGCGGGCGAAGGCGCCGATTCGTGCGCCTCGGCCACGTGCTTCTCGTCGGCGCCGAGCACCTTGGCGATGCCGAAGTCCAGCACCTTGATGAGGCCGGTTTCGGTGACGTAGACGTTGTCGAACTTCAGGTCGCGGTGGACGATGTTCTGCGCGTGCGCGGCAGCGAGCGCGCGCACCACCGGCACCATCAGCTCAGCCACGCGCGCGGGCGCCATGGGCTTCTGATCGGCGATGAGCTTGGTCAGCGGGTGACCCTGCAGGTACTCCAGCACCATGAAGGGCTGGCCCTTGAAGGAGTCCACCTCGTAGATGATGACGATGTTCTCGTGCGAGAACCGCGCGGTCGTGCGCGCCTCGAGCACGAAGCGCTTGGCCATCTCCGGGTGGTTGGTGTGCAGGAACTTGATGGCCACCTTGCGGCCGAGCTTGTTGTCGCGGGCGAGGAACACCGAGCCCATGCCGCCCTTGCCCAGCTCGCGGATGAGCTCGTAGTGCGCCACCACGTCGCCGGTCTTGGGCGGAACGAGCTTGCCCGGCGTGGCGTTGGGATCTTCGGTGTGCGCTTCGTGCGGCGTGGGGAAGTGCGTGCCCGAGGGCGCCTTGGTGTTGCCGCTCTTGCTGGGCGCCTTGGTGTTCGAGGTCGGAATCGGCGGGACCGGCGGCGCGGTGTTGGGCGCGCCGTGCGGGCCGGTGTTCGGCGAGATCTGCGGGCCGGTGTTCACCGCGTTGAGCAGCGTGGCGCCGTCGAGGACCGGGTCGGGGAGCGGCTTGGCGGCGGCGGCGGTGGCCTGACGACCGTGGCCCGCCGGCGGTCGCGCGGCGATCTCCGGCTGGTAGAGCGTGGGCGTGTTGGCCGCCGGATCCGTGGGCGAGGCCAGGTTGGGCAGCGGCTCGAACGGCGACTTGGGCGGCACGGGCGGCGCTTTGGCCGCGATTTCGGGCTGGTAGAGCGTGGGCGTGTTCTGCGCCACGTCGACGGGCGCACCCTGCGCGCTCTTGCCGTTCTGGTCCTTGCTCATCTGCCTGGGCTCCCGGGTCGTCTATCCTTCACACTGCGCGACCAGTCCCCGACGCGACCTCGGCGACGGAGAGCGGCTCCAACCTGCGTGGAGTTTTGCACTTTCTCAGACAGGCAGGCTGGAGCACAAGGGTACGCCAGGATTGCCTTTCTGTGAATGTCGCACACTGAAAACGAAGGCCCCGGACGCGTGTTACGCGCCGGGGCCCGATCTGCAGTGGGGCTGAGGCTACTGGTAGGTGATGTAGACGGCCGCGTAGGCGGCTTCGAGCGAGTAGCCCTCGGCCTGGCCGATGACGCGGCTGTCGTAGAGCTCGATCTTGTAGCTGTGGCCGAGCGTGTAGCCGCCGGTGCAGCCGGCCTGGTTCAAGCCGGTGGACGTCGGCGTGGTCGCGGGCTTGATGTCGCAGAGCGGCGCGGTCGTTCCCGAAGCGAGGTCGGTGACCTTCACCTCGGTGTTCGCGGGGTCGATGCCCTGCGCGTCCACCCACGAGACCTGCACGTGGAGGCCGTTGCTCGCCACGCTGTAGTTGCCAGGCGCGGGGCCGGTGATGGTGGGCGTGGTGGTGAGCGGGTGCACGTCGATCTGCCGGTGCAGCACCGCGCTGCCGCTGAGGCCGAGCACGGTCGAGCCCTGGGCGCTGAACTGGTAGGTGCCGTCCTGCGCCACGGCCCAGCCCGCGACGTTGTTCACATCGATCGCGTGGATGTAGTCGTGGTTGGTGGTGTCGAGGCCGAGCGAGTAGGGCGTGCCGTCGGGCAGGGTGACCGTGGCCAGGTTGATGTCCTCCACCGGCTGGCCGGTGATGGGATCCGTACCGCTGAGGATCGTTCCGCCGAGCAGCGGGAAAGCGCCGCCGTCGAAGCCAGCGTCATCGGGCAGGAACGAGGTGTTGATCGTGAGCGAGATGGCGCCGGCCTGCATCTCGGAGAGGTCCGCGTCGATCGAGCTCGTGCCCACCAGCGTGCCCGGGAATGCGCCCAGGATGCCCTGTGCCACGTAGCCCGCTGCGAGTCCGCCGTCGGGGCCAAGAGGGAAGGGCGCGCCGCCGTCATTGAGCGCGGTCGCACCAGGAGCGTACACGCCCACCACGTAGTACGAGCCGCCGTCGGGTACGGTGATGGCGTAGTTGCCGAGCGGATCCGACTCCACGAACGCGAGCGGCGCGACGTTGGCGCCCGGAGTCTGGTCGAAGACCGCGACCCACGCGGGATGCGTCAGCGCCGAGGTGTTCCAGGTGAGCGTGCCGCTCAGGCTCGGTTGCGCGACGCCGGTCGTGCCGCTGGATCCGCTGCTCCCGGTGCTGCCGGAGCCCGAGCCCGAGCCGGAGGTGCTGGTCGAGGTCGAGGAGCCCGAAGAGCCGGTCGACGACGCGCTCGAGGCCGTGGATCCAGACGTGCTGCCCGAAGAGCTCGAGGCGGTGCTCCCGCTCGACGCGCCGGTGGACGCTGTTGTGGTGGTGCTGCCCGAGCCGGCGTTGGTGCCGGCGGTGGTGCTTCCGGAGTTGCTACCTGGCTTGGTACCGGAGCCGCCGCAGCCAACGAGCGCTGCCAGCGCACCGGCGAGAACGGCGGAGTGCAGGCGAGACATGGGGTGAACCTCCGAGCAAATCGGCCCTGGACCCAGGATTGGACACCGCGCTCGGTCGAAACAGAAAAAATTGGCCAACACGCGGGAAGCACGCGGCGATCACGCTGGACGCGCGCGCGCGGCGGAGCCCAGGATGCGCCGCGCATTCGCGCCTCGAGGGAGCCATGGCCAAGGCGAAGATCACCCCGTTCCTGTGGTTCGACGATCAGGCCGAGCAGGCCATGCGCTTCTACGTCTCGATCTTTCCGAACTCGAAGATCCACACCGTCAACCGCTACGGCGACGCGGGCCCGGGCAAGAAGGGCAGCGTGATGACCGTGGCTGCGCGCGTAGCGGGCCAGGAGCTCGTCGCGCTCAACGGCGGGCCGCACTACGAGCTGAGTCCGGCGTTCTCGCTCTTCGTGAGCTGCAAGAACCAGCGCGAGGTGGACACGCTCTGGCGCAAGCTGCTCAGCGGCGGTGGTCGCGAGAGCATGTGCGGCTGGCTCACCGATCGCTTCGGGCTCTCGTGGCAGATCGTGCCCGACGTCCTCATGGAGCTGCTCGGCGACAACGATCGCGCGCGGGCCAATCGCGCGATGCAGGCCATGCTCGGGATGCGCAAGCTCGACATCCAGGCGCTGCGCGATGCGGCCGATGGCAAGATCGCGGCGAAGAAGCCGCGCGCCCGCTCACGGCGAAATTGAGATCGTCTGGCACACCCACTGCGCGAAGCCCGCGCAGCAGCCGAGCTGGGTTCCCATCATGCTGCCGTCGGTGGGAACCGCGTCGCCGGTGGGGTTGCCCTGGTTGTTCTGGCGGATGACGAAGGCGGGGTTGAGCGGGCTGTCGCCGCCGCCCCACATCACGTCCACGAAGAAGGCCAGCCCGCCGACCTCCGTCGCCACGGGGCCGCAGGTCATCGGGCCGCCGTCGGGGTAGGGGCCGTCGCCGCTGTCGATGACCATGTCCACCAGACCTGCGTCCGCGCGGCCGCCGCGGTAGGTGGCGATGCTCAGGTCCGCGAACTGGCGCGCGTGCGACGGCTCGAGGGAGATGGAGATGATGCCCGCATCGGCACCTGCCGGGCCGCCGATGATTCCCCACCAGATCGCCGTCTGGACGCCGCCCGTGCCGCCATCCGGATAGCCGAACGGGCCGAGCTTCTGGGCCGTGAACTGGAGCGCGTCGACGGAGATGTTCACGTCGCCCGCGGTCTGGTCGCCGTCGTACTCCACGACCACCAGATCGCCACCTTGCGAGGGCTCCCCGAGCTGCAGGTTCGGCTTGGTCGGACTCGACGAGAAGGCGGCGCCCACGCTCTCCACGTACGACCAGCTCGGGCCGCCCGCGCCTGTCGTGCCCGTGGTGCTGCTGGTGCTGCTGCTCGACGAGCTCGAGCTCGTGGTGGTGGACGCCGCGCTGCTGCTGCTGGAGCTCGCGGTGGTGGAGCTGCTGCTCGTGGAAGACGTGCCGGTCGTCGAGGCCGCGCTGTTGCTGCCCGATGACGTGCTCGTGCTCGAGCTGCTCGAGGCCGATGACGTCCCGCTCGAGGCCGATGACACCGATCCTGTGGTGCCGCCGCTGGAGCTGCCGCTCGCCGAGGCGCCGCTGGCGCTGGCTCCCGGAAGGGGCGGGCAGCGCGACGGATCTTGTTGAGGTGTGACGCAGTACGAGAGGCGGCACTGCTGCTCGACGGAGCAGTCCTCGTCGCGCGTGCACGCGTGGCACACCAGCGTGGGCGAGCTGCTGCAGGCGCTCAGGACCGCCAGCGCGAAGAGGAGCAAGCCTTTGCAGGGCAGCTGCACGCGCCAACGGTATCACGGCTTCGTCGGACGTCCCGCGCGCTCCACCGCAGGCACCAGATCGTCGGCGGGCAGCGACGCCGCGCGGATGGCCACCTGGCACACCGTGACGCCCGGCTCGGCCTGGGACCGCAGCACCACGAATCGACCGCCGGCGCGCTCCATGAACGCGCGGTCGTAGGCCATCATCCGGTGACACGCCTCGACGTCACCCGATCCACGCAGAGGACATCGCGTGTGGATCTCGCCGTACGCCGTGGTGGCGTCCACCGACACGATGGGCACCTGCTTCTTCGCGGGAAACGCGCGCTGCCAGGTGGCGCCCAGGCGCTCCGGGCTCGCGGCGTCGCCGCGGTTGATGCCGCGAAGCCTGGCGGCGAGCGCACCGAACGCACGAATCGTCGCGGTCGCCCGCTGCTGCCAGGGCGGTCCGGCCTTCGCGAGCGCGGCGGTGAGCTCCAGCGTCGCGGCGGTGCCGCGCTTGATGAGCCAGGTGCGAAGCGATCGCGGCCTACGTCCAGCGGGCACGGTAGGTCCCCATCTGCCGCGCCGGATCGACGCTCAGCAGCTCCACGTCCGGCTTCGCCCCGACGGCCAGCAGCGCGCCCTCCACCACGCCGACGCGGTACTGGTGCATCACCGTCTCCTTGCCCGCCCAGTGGGCCAGGAACGCGGGGTCGATGCGCGACTCGATCTGCACCTCGTTCGGCGCGATCACGTGAACGTCCACCTGCGCGAAGTTTCCCCCCGAGCGCAGGTTGCGCCCAAGCCGCTCCATGAACCGCCGCGTGCCGATGATGCGGCCCAGGGCCAGGGTGGAGCGGCCGATGAGCGTTTGCGCGTAGCCCTCGATGAACTCGCGGCCCAGGCGACGCCATGCGGCCGCCTCAGGCACGCCCGGGTAGAGCTCGCTGGAGAGCCGGCGCACCAGGAACTCCCAGAGCTCGAGCGGGTAGGCAGGCTTGAGGTCATCGAAGTCGAGGCCGCGCGCGCGGAGCTCGCTGATGAGCCCCGCGCTCATCTGGTTGCGGAAGCGCCGCGCCACGCCCTCGAACGTGGCCGAGAAGACGGCAGCCTGGAGGTTTACGTCGGACATCGTCGGCGAACATAGCAGCGGCAAATCCTGCAAGCCGTGAATAGACGCCACAGGTGAGCAGCGCCGTAGATTGGACGCGCCGTTCACGGCCAGGGGGCCACGGGTGCAGCGCCGCGGCTACACGCTCGTCGAGCTGATGGTGGTGGTGGCCATCGTGTCGATCCTGGTGGCGCTCGCGGTGGGCGGGCTGGAGCCGACCGTGATGCGGCTGCGCGTCGCCCAGGAGACGGTCTTCTAGTCGTCGACTACCGGGAGCTTGATGGACTTCGGCCAGCGCTTCTTCTTGAGCATTTGAAGCACGGCCGGTCGCGGATCAGGCGCGTCGAGCGGCTCCTCGACAATTTCAAACTTGCCATTGTCAAAGGGCGAGCCCGGCGCCGGCGCCGCGGGCACCAGCCGCTCGCGTTTTCCCAGCCGCGCGCTCTCGCGCGCTCGAAAATGACAATAGGGATTGTTTCCGGGCCTGCCCAGAATGGCATGCGCGGTAAATGTACAACCGCCGAGGCAGGTCTCCGCGAAGGGGCAGGTTCTACAAAAGCCCCAGAGATCGTCGACGGTGCGCTTGCGCGCGAAGGCGAGCTCGGGAGCCTGATTCCAGATTGTCTCGATGGATTTCTCGCGGACGTTTCCGCCCACATAGTGTGAAGTTTGAAGAGAAGGGCAGCCTTTCACGGCGCCGTCCGATTCGATACCCATGATGAACTTGCCAGCCTGACAACCTTGAAAGTGATCGGCGAGCTCCGGCCGCGGCGAACGGAGCAGCGCCTCCTCCGGGCCGAAGTAGCCGAGGTTGTTGCCGGGCATGAGCAGGATTCCGTCGGCGTACGCGCGGCGCTTGAGCGCGGCGATGCGCGGCACGAGCTCGAGCAGATCCCAGGGCTGCAAGAGCATCTCCGGGCGGTCCGCGGCGCGCCCGAGCGGCGACGTGAGCTGCACCTGCCAGCTCTCGATGCCCAGCGACTTGAGGTGCAGGTAGAGCGCCTCGAGGTCGGGTTCATTCAGCCGATTGAGGTTGGTGTTGGCGGTGATGCGCACGCCCTCGGCGCGAAGATTCTCCAGCGCCCGCGTCGCCGCCTCGAAGCTGCCCTTCGTGGCGCGCATCAGGTCGTGGGTAGTTTGCAATCCGTCGATGCTCACCGAGACACTGAAGAGGCCGGCGTCCTTCATTTGCTTCGCGAGCGCGCGATCGATGCCTCGCCCGCCGGTGGTCATCGTGGGGCGGATGCCGGCGTCGCGAATGGCGCAAACGATCTCCACGAAGCCGGGATGGAGATAGGCCTCGCCGCCAATGACGACGAGCTCCTGCGTCCCGAGCGCACGCAGCTGCTTCACCACGTCGAGCGCTTCAGCGGTGGTGAGCTCATTGGGGCGCGCTTCGTCGGCGCGGGAGCCGCAGTGCGTGCAGCGCTGGTCGCAGCGGAGCGTGAGCTCCCAGACCACGTACGCGGGCCGGAGCCGAGGGTCGTTCACGTCGACGCGTCGCTGAATCGACATGGCCTCTTCCCAAAGATGGAGGCCAACGTATCCCGGGCCCGCCGTTGGCGAGAAGCGGCCCGCTCGTCCGCTCGGACACGCGGCGGCCGAGGGGCGCGCGCACGTCGCGATTAACTTCAGAGCGACCGTGCGTTCCGGCGGAGGCGTTCATGGCCGAGCAACCTGCTGCGTTCTCCACGTCTGAGGCGTTCCGATTCGGCTGGGAGAAGACGAAGACGAACCTCAAGCCGCTCCTGATCATCGGCGCCATCGGCGCCTTCCTGGCCGTGCTGCACCAATCGCTGGTTGGAAGCGGTCGCGAGACGGGCTTGCGGATGTTGATGGGGCTGCTCGTGCAGATCGTGCAGGCCTGCGTCGGGCTGGCCTACGTGCGCTCGGCGCTCCGGTTGTACGACGCGAAGTCCATCGACCTGTCGAAGCCGGCCGAGGTGTTCTTCGAGGACTTCTTTCCCTACTTGCTGACGTCGATCCTCTATTCGCTCGTGGTCGCGGCGGGCCTGGTCTTGTTGATTGTCCCCGGAGTGATCTGGGGCCTGATGTTCATGTTCGCGACCTACCTGGTCGTCGACAAGAAGCTCGACCCCATTTCGGCGTTCGTCGAGAGCAAGCGGCTCACGAAGGGCATCAAGGGCCAGCTCCTGGGGTTCGCGCTGCTGGCGATTGGCATCAACCTCCTCGGCGCCCTCGCGCTGGGTGTGGGCTTGCTCTTCACCATCCCGATCACGGTCATCGCGGGGGCCTACGTGCTCCGCCGGCTGCAGGAGCGCGCCGGGGCGCGCGCGCCCGAGTCGCACGAGCCGCCGATCCTCACGCCGCGGCCGCCGGTGGAACAGCCGTAACCCAAAGTCCCGCAATCGAGCGCGACGGAGTGGCTGATTCGGATTGAAACGCTTCGATCCATTCGCTGAACGCGACGTTTGGCGAATGAAACGTGGCAATTCAAAGCCCGAAAATGGCTTTCGAACTTTGAAACGTCATGTTTGGCGATTGAAAAATGGCTCGGCAGAGCTCAAGAGCCATTTTCTCAGGTTGAAACGTCGCGTCGGAGCGCTCGCGAGCGACGTCTCAATCTTCTAGCGGCGCTTGCGGTTCTTCTTGCGCGCCTCTTTCTGCTGCTTCTTCTTCTCCTTGAGCCGCTTCTTCTCCTCTGCGCTCATGGACTGGCCCTGCGGCGCCGTGGTGTAGCCCATCAGGCGCGCCTTGTTCATCTGGCTGGCCGACATGGGTGCCTGCATGCCGCGGGCGATCTGCATCTGCGGCATCTGCATGCCGCCCATGGCCTGCTCCATCATCTTCGCGTCCTTGCCGAAGATCTCGCCCAGGTCCATGCCCTTCATCTTGCGGAGCTGGGCGATCTGCTTGAAGCCCGGGAGCATGCCCAGCAGGCCCGGCTGCTGGCCGATGGTGGCCATCATGTTGCGCATCATCCCGTAGCGATCGAGGAGGTCCTTCACCTCCTGGAAGCGCCGGCCCGAGCCGTTGGCCACGCGCTTGATGCGGGCCTCGTTGAAGAGCGTGGGGTTGTCGCGCTCCTTCGGGGTCATCGACTGGTACATCGCCTCGATCTTGATGAGCTCCTTGTCGTCGATGTTCAGGTTGGCGGTCTGCTCGCCGAAGATGGGGAACTTCTCGAGCAGGTCCTTCACGTCGCCCATCTTGCGGACGGTGCGGATCTGCTCCACGAAGTCGGTGAGGGTGAAGTTGCCGCTGAGGAGCTTCTGGGCGTCGGCCTCGGCCTTCTCCTGGTCGACGACCTCCTCGAAGTCCTTCATCAAGCCGACGATGTCGCCGAAGCCGAGGATGCGGCCCGCGAGACCCTCGGGGCGGAACTCCTCGAGCTTGTCCATGCCCTCGCCCATGCCGAGGAACTTGATGGGCTTGCCCGTGACTTCCTTGATGCTCAGCGCCGCGCCGCCGCGTGCGTCGCCGTCGAGCTTGGTGAGGATGAAGCCGTCGAGGGTGAGCCGGCGGTCGAACTCGGCCGCGGTCTTCACCGCGTCCTGGCCGATCATCGCGTCGCACACGAGCAGGATGTTGTTCGGCTGCACGTTCGACTTGATCTGCTCGAGCTCCTTCATGAGCTCTTCGTCGATCGCCAGGCGGCCTGCGGTATCGAGGATGACCACGTCGCGCTTCTGCTTGCGGGCCTCTTCCACGCCGCGCTTGCAGAGCTCGGGCGGGAGCAGGCCGGCCTCGTGGTACACGGGGATGCCCAGGCGCTCGCCGAGGACCTTGAGCTGATCGACGGCGGCGGGGCGGTAGATGTCGGCGGCCACGAGCAGCGGCTTCTTGCCCTGCTTGATGAGCTTGCTGGCGAGCTTGCCGGCGGTGGTCGTCTTACCGGAGCCCTGCAGGCCCACCATCATGATGGAGCTGAGCGGCCCGGGGAGCTTGAGGCTGGTGTCCACGGGGCCCATGAGGGCCTCGAGCTCGTCGTGGCAGATCTTGATGAACTGGTCCTGCGGCGAGGCGCGGACCTTCTTGCCGCCCTTGTCGACGGCGGTGGTGCTCACCACCTCGCCGACGGCCTTGTCCTTCACCTTGGCCACGAAGCGCTTCACGACGTCGAAGGAGACGTCGGCCTCGAGGAGGCTCACCCGGATGTCGCGGAGCGCCTCGTCGACGATCTCCTCGGTGATCTCGGCCTTGCCGGTGAGGCGGTTCTTGGCGGCCTTGAAGCCCTTGGCGACGGTGTCCAGCATGCTCGGACGCTCTCGGAAAACGCGCCCAAACGGGCGCGGAACGGCGGTTTATACCGGCGGGTCCCCCGGGCGGCAATTGCTCTTCGACCCGACCGTGGCTCGTGGTCCGTGGCTCGTGGTTCGTTCTGAGACACGCGCGCCGTCGGCGCACGAGCGCCCAACCGTGTGCCCGCTTCGAACGAGCCACGAACCGCGAGCCACGAGCCACGATTTGTTGAGCTGCCCGCCGCCGCTTCTTTGGGCGTCTCATCCCCGACGTCTCGACGGCCACGTGCTGAAGCGGGTGGAGGCCGGGCCCTGACCGCGTCGCGCTTCAACCCGTCCTGCGAGCGCCCAGCGCGGCCTCGCGGAACTCCGCGGGCGTCTGCTTCGTCCACCGCTTGAAGGCCCGGTGGAACGCGCTCGCCTCGGAGAAGCCCAGCAGGAAGGCCACCTCGGCCAGCGGCAGGTCGGGATTCGCCAGGTAGCTCTGCGCGAGCTTCGAGCGGGTCTCGTCGAGCAGATCTCGGAAGGTGGTGCCCTCGGTCTCGAGCTTGCGCCGCAGCGTGCGCGCGCTGGTGGCCAGCCGC
Organism: Deltaproteobacteria bacterium; assembly: GCA_018266075.1. GTDB lineage: Bacteria > Myxococcota > Myxococcia > Myxococcales > SZAS-1 > SZAS-1. The sequence continues at coordinate 17,738 of JAFEBB010000012.1, forward strand.
TTGGCGGTCGACTGCAGATTCGGGACTCCCGAGCGCAGCTCCTCGGCCAGCAGCCGTCGCAGCTGATCCAGGAGCGAGTCCGGCTCCGCTCGCGCCTCGAGCGCCTTGCTGGCCAGGCCGCCCAGGAACATCCCGAGCTGCGGATCCGGCCGGGGCATGGCCATCTGCAGCGCCTCGCGAGGGAGCATCATCGCGTTCCGCGCAGCGCCGAACTTCACCTTGCAGCCGAAGAACGCCTCGTGCGCCTGGGTGTCGGAGGGCGCGGGGTGCCGGAACCACACCTCCGTGGGCGAAACGGGCCCGGGCGCCACGGCGCGCACCGCCTGCAGCACCTCCGCGAGCGCGCCCTCGGTCCCGATGCGCAAACCCGGCCGGTCGGGGAGTGGGCGGGTGTACTCGGCGCTGAACCAGCCGTCGGCGTGGAGTCGCAGCTCGGGCTCGGCGGTCCAGAGGCGGGAGTAGCGCGAGACCTGCTCCAGCGCGGCGCCGATGGTCGGACAGCTCAGGGAGACGAAGCCCAGCAGGCCATAGTCCGTTGGCGCATAGCGCTGGGCCGCCAGCAGGGCGAGGTCGGGGCGCGGCAGGCGTCGCCACAGCCCTTCCCAGAGGTCGTAGAGCGTGCGCAGTGGGACACGCGACTCGGGATCCGCGTGGTCGGCCAGGTTGAAGCGCGCCTCGGCGAGGATGGCGGCCGGGTCGACGCCGAGGCTTCCCAGCGTCTCCACCAGCTTGCGGATGGCACCGATGGAGATGTCCGGCTCGACCGTGCCCATGGCTCGCCGTCGAGCCTACGCCGAAATCCGGCGCCACGACGGCGCGGTCGAGCTCACGGGTAGTCGAAGGTCGCGTAGGCCGACCACGGTCCGGCCACGCCACCGACCGTGGCCTGCACGCGCCAGCGGTACTGCGCATGGATCTGAGGATAGAAGGTCACCGACGGGCTCGACGGCGTGTAGCCGTAGTACGTGAGCCAAGCGCCTCCCGACTGGTACTCGATGGCGAAGGTGTACTTGGTCGCGCCCGTGACCGGCGAGCAGGAGAGGGTCACGTTCGGGGTGGTGACGGTCTTGTCGCCGTCGGGTGCGAGGCCGGTGGGGCCGCCGGTCGCGCCGGTGGTGCCGCTGGAGCCCGTGCTGCCCGTGGTCGTACCGGTGCTCCCGGTCGAGGTCGAGCTGGTCGAGCCCGTGCTGCCGCTGCCCGAGGTCGAGCTGGTCAAGCCGGAGCCGCCGCCGGAGGTCGAGCCCGTGGTGCTGGTGGAGGTCGTCCCCGAGGTGCCGGTGGTGCTGGAGCTCGCGCCGCCGCTCGAGACGGCCGGCGCGCCCGCGCCGTAGCCGAACGCCGAGTACCCCGACCACGCGCCCCAGCCGTAGGCGTCCTGGGCGCGCGCGCGGAAGCGGTAGACCCGGTTGTTGTACGTCGGCGTCACCTTCACGAACGGCTTCGACGCGGTCCAGGTGTAGTAGCTCGCGAAGCCGCCGCCGCTCGCGTACTCCAGGTCGAACTGGTAGCTCGTCGCGCTGGGCACGGTGTCGACCATCATCTTGGTGTAGCCGAGCAGCTCCACCATGCCGCTGGTGGGGAAGAGGTCGCTGGGCGCAGCGGGCGCGGTGGTGGGCGCGGGGGGCGGCGTGCGGTCCACCACCACCTGCGGCTGGGCGCTCACCTGCAGGACGTCGCCGTCGGCGCCGCCGATGCCGCAGATGCCCACGCTGGTGAACTGCTTGCCCACCGGCGCGGTCCAGCCTCCGAACTTCTCCGTGCTCCAGTCGCCGAGCGAGGTCTTGCCGTTGTAGAGCGCGTACCAGAGCGGCAGGTTGGAGAACTGGGTGGTGTTGTTCACGTACGACTTCCACCAGCCCGGTCCGGTGTAGATGCCGCAATCGCCCTCGGCCTGGCAGGCGTCCACGGCTTGCTGCAGGAGGGGGATGAGCTGGTTGGCGCCGAGGCTGCCGGGGAGGGCCTCCACGTCGAGCCACATGCGGCCCACGGGGTAGCCGCGCACCATCTGGAACGCGTTCTTCACCTGCGTGGCCATGTCCTGGTCCCAGTAGAGGTACACGTACGCGTCCACGGTCATGCCGCGCGCGCCCGCCATCTGCAGCTGCTGGGTGGTCGTCTCCTGGAGCTGGGTGCCGATGACCATGTGCCGCACGCCCGAGCTCCAGAAGCAGTCCATCTCGTACTCGCTGATGGGGCCTTCCCAGAACGAGACGTCGAGGGCGTACTCGGCGCCGTGCGCAGGATCGCCGGTGAAGAGGTCCGAGCTGGCGGGCGCGTCCGGCTTGGGCGTCTCCACCTGGGCTTCGCCCGCGCCACATCCGGCGAAGGGAAGGGCGAGGACGGACGCAAGCGAGACGAGAAGAGCGACGCGGCGGGGCATGGGCGCCTCCTGGGAGCCGCGTGAGTTATCGAAGCCGGGCAAGGAACGTCGTTGACCCGAGCGGCCAATGCGTTGACCTCAGGGGCCAACGCGTTGACCGATGGGCGCCCGAGGCTTCCGACTCGAACGCTAGAGGCACATCGGGCAGCCCAGCGGGCAGCCCACGTTGGCGTCGGCGCACTGGTAGGAGCTCACGCCCGAATTGACGAGGCAGCAGATGCTCCCTGCGCCACAGCACTGGTCGCCGCAGCAGGTGGCGGGCTGGCCGTTGCCGCCGTCGACGCCGAGGCAGGCGCTGTTGAGGAAGCAGCCGGCGGTCTGGCACTGACCCGCCTCGCAGGCCTGGCCCGAGCCGCACGCGTTGCCGCAGGTGTTGCAGTTCTGGGTGTCGCTGGAGAGGTCCACGCAGCGATCGCCGCAGCAGGTGAAGGGCGCGGCGCACGTCGAAGGATCGCAGCCTGTGGGCGCGCCCGCGTCGACCGGACACGACGGGCAGAAGCAGTACGGCGCGCAGGAGTGCGGGTTCGAGACCGTGGTGCAGCCCTCCGAGCAGAGGTACGGCATGGGCGGGCACTCGAGAATCTGGCAGGTGCCGCCCTGGCACGCGAAGGAGTCCGGGCAGTCGGTGTCCACGTTGCAGGGCAGGTTGCAGTTGCCGTTGGCGTCGCACTGAGCCTGGGCCACGCAGCTGCCGCCGTTGCTCAGCGCGCCCTGCTCGAGGCCGAGCCCCGGGCACGCGGTCTCGTTGAAGATGCAGTCCGTGCCGCTGGGGCAGGGCTGGCCCACGTCGCAAGCCGCGCCCGCGTCGAGGCCGGGGCAGGCCGCGCAGAGGCAGTCGAGCTCGCAGGAGTGCGGCTTGGAGTAGAGGTTGCAGCCCTCCGGGCAGTACGGCACCTCGAAGGCGCAGGCGAAGCCCTGGCAGATGCCGGAGACGCACGCCGAGGAGAGGTCGCAGTCGTCGTCGCTGGAGCAGGGCTTGTCCACGCACGGGCCGCCGCAGTCCGCCACCGGGTGGCAGGTGCCGCCGTTGCTCACGTCGACGTACGCGCCGGCGCAGAGGCTGAGCGAGAGCTCGCAGACCTCGTTCGCGGGACAGCCGCTGCTCTGGCTGCAGCTTCCGCCGGTGGTGCCCGAGGTGCCGCTGGTCGAGGTCGCAGCGGTGGTCGCCGTGGTGGTGCCGGTCGATGTCGAAGTCGCCGAGATGCCGCTCGTGGTGGTGCCGGTCGCCGTCGCGGTGCCGTTCGTGGAGGTCGCGCCGTTGGTCGAGGCCGCGCCGGTGGTCCCGGTCGTGCCGCCGGTGGCGCCGTTGGTGGTGGTGCCCGCGCCGTTCGCGGCGGAGGTGCCCTGCGTGGTGCTGCTCGTGTCGGCGCTGTGCGGCGCGGAGAAGCAGCCGCTGCCGAGCACCGCGAGCGCAACGAGGATCTGGACGCGCATGGAAGCTCCGGGAAGACGCGCTCGCAAAAGCAAGCCGCGCGCCACGCGGGACGTCCAGTGAGTCTGGCACCTTGGCCAAGCCAGCGGGAAGGCACCGCGTTGGGGCTCAGGACTTCGCGGCAGATTCTCGCGGAACGGTGCATCATTCCCGCGTGCGATTCGCTTCCACGATCTTGCTCAGCGCGGCGCTGCTCTTCGGCTGCACGCGCGAGCCTGCGCCGCCGCCAGCCGCGAGCGCACAAGCTGCGCCGACGCCACCCGTACCGACGCAGCCCGAAGGTCACTTGCGGCTCATCCCCGCGCCGGACTACCCGAACGCGGCGATGGTGATCGCCGACCAGCTGGCGCAGTCGGAGAGCGCGCACCGGCGGCTGCTGGTCTACGTGGGCGCGCCGTGGTGCGAGCCGTGCCAGCACTTCCACAAGGCCGCCGAGGCCGGCGAGCTCGACGCCGTCTTCCCGGATCTCGACCTGCTCGTCTTCGACTCCGAGCGGGACAACGTTCGCCTCTTCCAGGCCGGCTACGTGTCCAAGTACATCCCGCTCTTCGTGGTCCCCAACCCGGACGGGCGCTCGTCGGGCAAGCACATCGAGGGCGGCATCAAGGGCGACGGCGCGGTGAAGCAGCTCACCCCGCGGCTGAAGGAGCTGCTCGGCAATTAACCAGCTGGTTACTTCGGCGCGGGCGCGCCCTCGGGGAGCGGGAAGTCGTAGAAGAGCTTCTCGTGCGGATCCCTGCCGTGCAGCTCGTCGAAGAGCATCACCCGCTTGATGGCGTCGTCGTAGGTGCCGGTGAAGAACTTCGAGTCCACGAACTCGCTCCACACCACGCGGCCCTTGGGCACGTCGTAGAGCGCGACCACCGCGCGAATGTCGAACTGGCTGATGTTGTCGCCCCCGGCGCCGTTGTCCTCGCCCATGTCCATCTTGAGGTGCCAGCGCATCCGCGCGATGCCGCCCACGAGCACCTGGTCCACGCCGGCGCTCTTGGCGGTGCTGGCGGCGAACTGGGCCACCTCGGGCGGGAGGCTCTGGAGCGCGTCGCCGCTGCAGAGCGCCTTGCCGAGCGCCGTGTTGTGGCTCGCCTTGGCATCGAGCTGCGAGGCGTCCACGAGCAGCGGCGCCACCGTGTAGCCGCGCGTGCGCAGGCGATCGACGGTGTCCTTGGTGAGCGAGACGATGAGGTCGTCCTTGCGCGCCCGCTTGTCGATGTCGTCGGGGCAGTACTTGTAGGTGAGCATCACCGGCAGGACCACCAGCTTCTTCACCCGGTAGTTCTGGTCGGCTTCGGCGAGGCGGCGGTCCTTGGCGAGGGCAGCACAGCCGGAGCCGAGGACGAGGAGGAGCAGCGCAGAGAGGGTTCGGTTCACGCGCCAATTCTCGCGGGGAACCGCCGACCCGTCGAGGCCCACGAAGGGGCGCCGGTCTCAGGGCTCGGGGAGGACGGCCCAGCCCTGGCTGCGCTCGAAGGCGCAGCGCGCCCGCCAGTCGCGCAGCTTGGCCAGCGCGGCCGGCGTGGCCCGGAGCAGCGCCTTCTCGTCGTCGGCGATGGCTTCGCACTGGTGGGCGAGGGCGTGGTCTTTGGCGCGGAGCTGCAGCGCCTCGTCGTGCGTCGCGGGCAGGCTCGCGAGCGCCTCGGGCGCGGCCAGGTACTGGAGCGCGTGCACGGTGAGCTGCGCGTCGGTGAGCCGGCGCCCGAGCAGGTAGCGCGCGGGGGCGAAGGTGGGGGCGTCGTCGGCGAGCTCGCGCAGGCCGAGCAGCGCGTCTTCGCGATTGGGGTGGGCGAAGTAGCGCAGCACGCCGGCCACGGTGCCCGGCGCATCGAACGACGCGAGGTGGATCTCCGCGGCGCGCTGGCTGGCGGCGTCGGGCTGAAGGGTGAGGACGTCGCGGAACTCCGTGCGCGCGGCGTCGACGCTCCCCGCCTCCGCCTCGAGCCCGCCCAGCATCTGCCGCGCCTGCGCCTGCTGTGCGGGACCTGCGGCGTGGCTCGCGAGCAGCGCCTGCAGGGTCTTCCGCTCGCCCGCGAGATCGCCCACCTCGTGCTGGCGCTCGGCGAGCCCCCGCAAGACCTCCACGTCATCCGGCGCGATGGCCAGGAGCCGCTCGGTGAGCGCGGCGGCGCGCTGAGGCTCCGCGGCAGGAACCTCGCCGAGCTCCTCGCGGAGTCGGGCTTCCTCGCGGGCACACGCGCGGGCAAAGATCGAGGGCGCAGCGAAGCGCTGGGCCGCCACCGCGCGGGCGTGCGCGTCGAGAGGGACCTGGTCGTTGGCTTGCTCCCACTCGGTCACGAGCGCGTCGAGGTCCTTGCCAAACGCCCCGCGAAAATCGCCGTGCGCGTAGAGCTTGCCGACCTTCTCGTTTCCGTATGTGTCCGCGAGGTAGCGCAGGAATGCGCCCGCGAGCGTGTACGCGCGCGCCGGCGCCGCGGCGAAGAAGCCGGTCGGCCCGAGCAGCTGGCGCAGGTCCGGAGCGAGCTTGAGCTCGCGCATCGCGTGGGCCCACTCGGCCAGCGTGAGCTCGTCGGCGTGATCGTCGGCGGCCGTGGCCAGCCCTTCGATGATGCCCGGGTTCGGCAAGAGGCCGCCCCAGGTGGTCACCTGGAACGGCCCGGACCCGAGCTTGGCGGCCATCACGTGCGCGAGCTCGTGCTTGGCCACGGGATCCGGAAAGCCCGCGAGCTGCACGTGGAACTGGTTGAGCCAGGGCTTGGCGAAGTCGGTCTCGGCGGCGCCTACCCAGCGCTGCTTCTCCTCGGGCGAGCGGTAGAAGAATGCGTCGACGGTCGCTTGTGCGGGTACGCCCAGGAAGGCGGTGTCCTGCGCGTACTTGAACTCGAGGTCGCGGCTGAGCTGGTCGATCTCGCGGGCGCTGCGCTCGCGCGGGTAGTGGATGCGGAAGTGCTGGGTGGTGCGAACGCCGCCGAGCATGGCGTCGAGATCCGCCGTCGTCGTCTCAAGGCCGAGCTCACCCGCGAAGATGCGCAGCGCGAGGATGCACGCGAGAAGGCCCGCCGCCGCGAGCCGCGCCGCGCCCACCGGCTGGCCCAGCCGCACATGGGCGGCCTGGTAGCCCGCGCTCGCGATGCAGAGCGCCACGCCACCGACGAGCACCGCCTCGAGCCGCGCGAAGAGCAGGGCGTTCGTGATGTGCAGCGACTCGTCGTAGAGCGGCCCCGGAAACCAGCCCGCGAAGAGGTTGAACGCGTAGATCTGCGGCCCGGCCACCACCGGCCACGCGGTCGCAACCGCCGAAGCGAGCACCAGCATCAGGTACAGCGCGAGGAAGCCGCGTCCGGTCCAGGTGTTCAGCGCGCAGAGCAGTCCCACCGATGCAGCCAGGAATGCTGCAGTCGGCACGATGAGCGCGATGAAGGGAAAGCCCGCGAGCGGGTTGCACGGCGTCGTCACGAGCGACGCGATCAACGCGACCACGATCGGCGCGAGCGGCAGCACGAACGTCAGCAGCAGCGACGCCTTCGCGACCTCCGCAAACTCCGGCTGAAGCTTCGCGTCTCGCGCCGAAGCGACGACCGCGCGCGCGGGCAGCCCGCCGAGGAACGCCAGCCCAAGCCCGAGCACCGTCGCCAGCTCCCAGCCCGGCTGGCGAAGGATGGGCGCGGCCGTGAGCACGCACGCGAGCGCGAAGACCGCCGCCGCGAAGAGGAACGCGGGTTTCCGCGCCGCCGCGCGCGCCAGTGCAAGCATCGGTGAAGCCATGGGCCTCTTCTATCCAAGCCGAGGCGGATCGTCGTGCGGGTTCGGGCGGGAATTCAGGCGCTTTGCCTGAATGGTTTGGGCGCCCGCGCGGGACGGATATAGTCGCCTTCACGACGTGGGAGGCCCCGTGGCCCAGCAAGGCAGCCCTGAGAACCGCCAGCAGACGCGCGTCCCCATCGAGCTGAAGGTCGACTACAAGAAGGTGAACTCCTTCTTCGCCGACTACACCAAGAACATCTCCAAGGGCGGCACCTTCATCAAGACGAAAAAGCCGCTGCCCATCGGCACGCAGTTCTTGTTCAAGCTCACGGTGCCCAAGCGCGACGCGCCCTTCGAGTTGCTCGGCGAGGTGGTCTGGGCCCGCACCGACGGCGACGAGCCGGGCATGGGCATCCGCTTCGTGTACTCGAACGACGGTCAGCGCCGCGACTTCGAGGGCGTGGTGGAGCGCATGATGCAGGACGCGCTCGGCGCGCACATCTCCGCGAAGCTGCTCACCCGCGACGGGCAGGCGACGTAAGAAAACCGGAATCGCTGCCGTCGTCGTGTTATCCCTCCGGGCGTTCACCGGAGGGATTTGCATGAAGCGCGCGCTCGCGAGCATCGCCCTGGCCACGGGCCTGTTGGTTTCGGCCACCTCTTTCGCCCAGGCCACGGACAGCACCACCGGCGGCCTGGCCCCGGCCCCGACGGAGTCCGCTCCGTCGAGCGGCGGCGGCAACCGGCACCTCGGCGCCAGGATGACGCTCAGCCTCGCGAACGACATGCAGGGCTCGCTGGGCTACCTCAACGTCCACGGCAACAGCGGCTTCGAGCTCAGCCTGGGCCCGGCGCTCGACTTCTTCCCGGTGGAGCACCTGTCCGCGGGCGCGGTGATCCGGTTCAACGTGGTGAGCTTCAACAGCAACACCAACGTGTTCTTCGGCATCGAGCCGCGCGTCGGCTACGCGTTCCAGGTGGCGCCGAACATCACCCTCTGGCCGCGCGGCGGCCTGGAGATCGACTCGTCGTCGTCGACGCTCTTCACCACGCTCGGCGGCAGCACCGGCGGCGGCGTGATCTTCGGCTTCGACGCCGACATGCCCATCCTCTTCGGCCTCGGCGAGCGCTTCTACATCGGCTTCGGGCCGGCGATTCACACCGAGTTCACCGGCGACATCAAGTCGAACTTCGTGGGCTTCCAGTTCTACCTGGGCGGCTGGGTCGGGCCGTTCTAAACATTTCGGTTAAGCGAGCGCGCGCAGACCCTCGAGCGCGCCCAGCGTGAGCCCGATGTGCCCGGGCGGCACCTCGGGCTCGCGCGGGTTCAGCCGCACCAGCAGCGCGTCCTTCCGCCGCGCCAGGCGGTCGGAGAAGTGGCGCACGGTGGGCACCGCGCTTCCAGCGCCGCACTCGACGACGAGCAGGGGCGCGTCGCCGAGGCCGTCGAGCCAGCGCCCGAGGTTCTCCTGCTGCGCTTCGGCGCGGGCGGCGTCCCACTCGCCGTCGCCGAACATGAGGATGTTGGGTCGAGCGAGCGCGCCGCACTTGGCGCACGACGGCAGCGGCTCGCGCGCGCGCATGGTGCCCTCGTCGACCTCCACGCGAAACGGATCTGCCGGGAAGATGCCGAAGCAGCCGCGCGTGCATTGAAGGAAGTCGATGGCGCCGTGCGCTTCCAGGATGCGCTCGGAATCGAAGCCCGCGCGCTGGAACTGACCGTCGACGTTGCTCGTGAACACGAACGCGCCGTGCTTCATGGCCGAGCCCCAACGCGACAGCAGTCCGAAGCCCGCGTGCGGAACGGTGCGGCGGTAGAGCTCCAGGCGGTGGCCGTAGAAGCCCCAGGCGAACGCCGGGTCGCGGCGGAACCAGGCCGGGTTGGCCAGCTCGACGAACGAGAGACCCAGCTTCGCGTACGGTGGGTAGGCGCGCCAAAACCCCGCGTCGCCCCTGAAGTCGGGCAGCCCGGAGTCGACGCCCATTCCCGCGCCTGCGCAGACCATCAGCCCGCCGGCCCTCTCGCGGAACGCGCGGATGCGCTGCAGCTCGGCGTCGAACATGGCTCCACGTTCTCCGAGCGACGGAGCGAGCGCAAGGCCGCGAGAATCGATGTGTCGAGATATGTCGCGAGGCCGACGTCGCCGCTTCGACGCGCGCGTGTCACACGGCCGATCCCAAGGATTCGCGCGGCCGTGATCTCGCGGCCATCGGCGCGTCACATGGGCTCGCCATGCTTGCCGGGGAAGGGGAAGGAGGTTGTTCGCCATGCCCACGGGACTCACGGTGCTTCTGGTTCTGGCCGCGATGTCGCTGGCGCTCTTCGCGCTCAGCCACGCCTCGCTGCATCTCAAGCTGCGGACGCGCCGCGCGCGCCCCGGGCCCACGCCGCCCATCTCCGTGCTCAAGCCGCTCAAGGGCGTGGACGAGGACCTCTACGAGAACCTGGCCTCGCTCGCCCGGCAGGACTACCCGTGCTTCGAGCTGGTGCTCGGCGCGGAAGATCCCTGCGACCCGGCGCTCGAGGTCGCCCGGCAGCTGCGCAGCGACTTCCCGCTGCTGCCCATCCAGATCGTCGCGGGCGCGCAGGACTTCGGTATGAACCCAAAGGTTACAAACCTCGTTTCCCTCGGCGCGCGGGCGAAGCACGCGCACTGGCTGGTGAGCGACTCCAACGTGCGCGTGGGCCCGCGCTACCTGCGCGAGCTGGCCAGCGAGCTCGCGGATCCCGCGGTCGGTCTCGTCCACAGCCTCATCGCCGGCACCTGCGACAGCACCCTCGGCGCGCGCTGCGAGAACCTGCACCTCAACAGCTTCATCGCGCCGGGCGTCGCTGGCGCTGAGCGCGTCGCAGGGATTCCCACCGTCATCGGCAAGTCGATGCTCTTCCGCCGCGCGGATCTCGAGGCGCTGGGCGGCTTCGCGCGCGTGCGCGACGTGCTCGCCGAGGACTACGTGCTCGGCCGCGCCTTCGAGGCCGACGGCTGGACGGTGGCGCTCTCGCCGCACCCGGTGCAGGCGGTGAACGCGCGCTGGTCGCTCTCGCGCTTCGTGGAGCGGCACCTGCGCTGGGGCCAGATGCGCTGGCAGATCAGCCCCGCGACCTTTCTCGCCGAGCCGCTGCTCAATCCGACCGCGTGGCTGCTCGCGACGATCGTCAGTTCCGTCGCCCACGCGCGCACGCTGCCGCTCGCGGCGGCGATGCTGGGCTTCGCCATCGAGCTGAGTCTGGTCGACGCCGCCATGCGCGCGCTGCAGGGCAGGGCGCTCGGCATCCGCGGCGCGGCGGCGCTGGTGCTCAAGGACCTGCTCGTGCTGGGGCTGTGGCCATTGGCGATGGTGAAGCGAACGATTTGCTGGCGCGGCAACAGCGCGCGCATCGGCAGCGGCAGCGTGCTGCGTCCAGTGCACGCACCGCTGACACCGCGCGCGCCCGAGCCCGCCGAGGAGGCCGCATGAGCGCAACGATCGCTGTCCGCAGCACCTGGCAGCGCCTGCTCGCGCTGGACGAGAGCGCGTTCCTTCGCTTCCGCGCGCTGGAGCGGCCGCACCTCACGCCCTTGATGCGAACGTTCACCAAGCTCGGTGATCCTTCGGGCTGGCTGCTCCAGGGATTGGTGCTCGCGCTCGTTCCGGGTGCCGCCTCGTTGGCGTTGCGGCTCGGGCTTGCGGCAGGACTCGCGACGGCCGTGGTTCAAGTGCTCAAGCGGAGCTGCCGACGTCCGCGGCCGAGCCGCGGCATCGCGGGGTTCTCGGCGCTCGCGCAGGATCCGGATGCGTTCTCGTTTCCCTCGGGACACTCCGCGGTGGCCTTTGCAGTCGCGGTCGCGCTGGTGATGACCGCTTCTCCGCTGGGCGGATTCGAGTTGGCGCTCGCGTCGTGCGTCGCGGTGTCGCGTGTCTATCTCGGCGCGCACTACCCGCTCGACGTGACGCTCGGCGCGGCGCTAGGTGGACTCTGTGGCGCGGGCGTGGCGCTCGCGCTGGGTTAAGGGGGACGTGGCCATGTTCGAGACTTCACCGATTCTTCTTCTGGGCGAGAGCCCGGCATGTGCGGGCGCTTCGCGGGCGCTCGTGGCGCAAGGCTTTCCCGTGGTCCGCGCGGAGGACGTCGAAGGCGCGAGCGAGCTCGCGCCGGCGCTCGTCATCGCCGACGCCGACGCGGCCCGCGAGGCCACGCGCTGGCAGGGCGCGCCGCTGATCCTGCTCGCGCAGATCGATCACGGCACGCTGCCCGCGGTGCCCTGTGCGGAGCTGCTCTCGCTGCCGCTTCGCAACGAGCTGCTGGTGGGCGCGGTGAAGCGCCTGCTCGCGGCTTAGGGGAAGCTCAGGAACGCGAGGTTGTGCTCCGACGTCGCGGGGATCCACTTCGCGTCGATCGGCTTGCCCGAGAGGATGTCGAGCACCCAGCCGCGGAACGAGGTGCTCTCGCGCGTGGGCGGGCCGTTGGCGGCGTAGGTGCCGGCCTCGGCCTTGAGCAGCTCCACGTTGTGCAGGTCGGCGCCGGTGGTCACCATCTTGAACGGCTGCAGCTCGCGCACGAGCTGGCCGTTCTCCACCCAGAAGCGCACGCGGTGCACCGTGAGCGGATCGGTGCGCACGTACCAGCTTCCGGAGAAGTGGTTCCCGCCGTCGGCGGCCGGCGGCGCGGCGGTGCTGGCCTTTGCGGCGGGCGACCACGCGGTGAGCTCGATGCTCTCGCGCTCGTCCTTGCCCACGTAGTGGTAGCTGCGCGCGAGGCCGTCGAGCCAGTAGAGGCAATCGGCCGGCTCGACCACACAAACGTGCTGCGGGTTCGGCGGCGCGACCACGTGGTCGGTGCAGGTGAACGTCTTCGCATTCACCGTGAGCTGCGAGGGCCGCGCGGCGTCGCTCGGCAAGAGCCAGGGCATCGTGGCCGCGGTCGCGCTCGCGCCGGTGTGCAGCTCGAGCAGGAACTTCGCGGGCAGGCCGCTGGGCAGGTTGCTCACGCCGTCGAAGGCGACCTCGGCCCAGGCCTTGTCGTTGCTGCGCGCGACCACGTGGAGATCGAACGAGCCGGCGGCGGTCTTGGTCTCGCCCACGATGTTCCCGCCCTGGCGGATGGCCTTGCCGCCCGACATCGGCTCGCGGGTGAGCGAATACGTCACGCGCTCGCCCTCGCGGATGTCGGCCCAGCTGCAGGCGTGCGGCGCATCGGCAGCGGCCGTCGGAGCTGGCGCGGGTGCAGCGACTGGAGCAGGTGCCGGAGCGGGCGCAGGTTCAGCCTTCGGTGCGACAGCCTCGGGCGGCGCGACGGGTGCGGGCGGCGGCACGGCCGGCTTGTCCTCACAGCCGAGTGCAGCAACCAGCGCAGCGACAGCGGCGCAGCTTTGCAAGATCGTTCGCATCAGGTTCCCCCCATTTGTGGATCCGGTTGGTTGAAGAGACGCAGCATCCACGCGGGCGTCCGGATCTGCTTGCGGCGCACCGCGAGCACCACCATGAGAACGCCCAGCGCGGTGCACGGGATCACGGCGGCGAGCCCGGCCTCCGGCCCGAAGACGCCGCCCGTCCAGGTCACCGGCCCGTCGATGTGCGGCGAAAGCCAGTGCGGCCCCTGCGTGCCCGAGACGGCCTCGCCGAAGACGGGGCCTTCGAAGTAGTTCCACGCCCAGTGAATCCCGATGGGCAGCCAGAGCGAGCGCGTGAGCGCAAATGCAGCGCCGAGCAGCACGCCTGCCTCGATGGCGATGAACAGCCCCGAGATCCAGCTCGCGCCCGGGTTCTTCCAATGCCCATAGCCGAAGATGAACGAGGTGATGGCCAGCGCGGCCCAGCTGCCCAGGAGGCGCTCGAGCTGTCGGAAGAGGATGCCGCGCACCAGCACCTCCTCGAACACGGCCACCAGTCCAAAGAGAAGGAATGCGCCGAGCATGTCACTCGGCCTCGCACCGACCACGCCTCCTGCGAGCACGTACGCGCCCGTGGCCGCGAGCATGGCGACGACGAGCGTCTGCAGGCCCGCACCCGTCGCAAAGCCAACCCCCATGGGACGGAGCGCGGGCGTGGCCCAGCCAACCGCGGACGGCTTCCCTTTTTCGAGGAGCCAGCCCGCGAGGATCTGCCCGGCCACGGCGCCCGCCGCGAGCGCGAGCTCCACGGGCAAGACCTTCCACGGCGCGATCTCGCTCTTCGACGGATGCAGCAGGATCACCACGGGCGCGGCGATGGCGCCGGTGACCGTGCACGCCACGAAGATGCAGGTGAGCGGGAAGCTCGCGATGCGGCGTCCGAGCGAGGGCTTGTCGGGCGTGGTCGTCGTGGGCTGCATGCGCGCTGCGAGCGTACGACGACGCTGCCCACGGCGTCTGCGACAATGGCGGGGTGAGCGAGCTCCTCGTCGACGAAGCCCCGTGGCATCTGCGGCTGCGCCAGCGCGTGGGTGGCGTGGCCATCCACGGCGGCATTCGATTGGCCGAGCGCCTCGGCCGGCTGCACCCGCGCGCGAACCCCGCGCACCACGGCGTCGAGCGCATCGAGAACGTCCCCTATCTGCCCGGCGGAAATCCGCGCCACGCGGTCGACATCTATCGACCTCTGCGCGGTGAGAAGCTGCCCGTGGTCCTCTACTTCCACGGCGGCGCGTTCTCGATCCTCTCGAGGGACACGCACTGGGTGATGGGCCTGGCCTTCGCGCGGCAGGGCTACCTCACCGTGCTTGCGGGCTATCGGCTCGCGCCCGAGGCGCCGTTTCCTGCCGCGCACGCCGACGCGTGTGCCGCCTGGCAATGGACCCTCGATCACGTCGCGCAGCTCGGCGGCGATCCCACGCGCATCGCCATCGCCGGGGAATCGGCGGGAGCGAACCTTGCGCTCTCTCTCGCGGTGAGCACGAGCTTCCGTCGCCCAGAGCCGTACGCCCGCGCGGCCTTCGAGCGCGGCGTCTCACCGAGAGCGGTGATGCCCGCGTGCGGCATCCTGCAAGTGAGCGGCGCCGAGCGCTATCGCGGTCGCGTGCCGGGCTGGCAGTTCCGGCAGATCGACGGCGTGGGCCGTGCGTACCTGCGCGGCGTCTCGCGAAGCGAGGGCTGCGCGCTCGCGGATCCGCTGTGCATCGTCGAGAGCGACCTTCAGCCCGAGCGAGCGCTGCCGCCGACCTTCGCGCCGGTGGGCTCGCGCGACCCGCTGCTGGATGACACCATTCGGTTACAAAGCGCGCTGCGGCGTCGGGGTGTGCCCGTGGAGGCGCCGGTGTTTCCGGGCGAGGGCCACGCGTTCCATGCGCTCGTCTTCCTCGAGAACGCGAAGCGCTGCTGGCGGCAGCAGTACGACTTCCTCGCGCGGCACGTTCGCTGACTACTTCTCGCTGACGACCGGTCGGGCGATGAGCGGCGGCTTCTCGAACTCGCGCGACGGCTTGCGCAGCTCGAGGTGCTTCACCAGCACCGCCGGCGCCACCACGGACACGGGCTGGCCCATGGCCTGGGTGTTGAGCAGCGTCGGCTCCTTGCCCACGGCCACGATGTCCTTCAGCGACTGGAATGAGAATGGCTTGAACGTCGCGCCGCGGATGAGCTCTTCGCGGCCATCGGGATAGACGCGATAGGCCACCACCGGCGGTGGCAGCGACACGTTGCCCGATTCTCCGCCCATGTCGTAGCCGCGCTCGCCAGCCTCGTAGAGCTCGTCCACGAGGATGCCGTAGTCCTGGTCATCCTCCTTGGCGAGCTGCACCAGCTGCTTCTTGAGCGCGTCGCGCGACTTGCCCTCGCTGGCCTCGACGAAGAGGTTGCTCGCGGTGGCCGTGGACCCGCGCGCGTGCCCGTTGCTCTGCGCGACCTTGAGCGTCGGTGCGCGGCTCATGAAGTACGTCTGCAAGACGCCCTTGCTCACCAGCGTGAGGGGCACGGGCTTCACGCCCTGGTCGTCGACGGGATACCAGCCGAGGAGCGGCTTGCCCTTCCACGTCTTCTGCGTGGGATCGTCGCGGAGGGTGAGCATCGGCGAGGTGATGTGCTTGTTGAGCCGATCCGTGAGCCGCCCTTCGTGCGGCACGCCGACGATGGGGTGCGCGCCCGAGAGCGGCAGGGCGATGCCGCGCAGGAAGAACGTGTCGGCGGCGCGGCCGGTGAAGAGCACCGGCCCGCTGTAGTCCTCCGCGAGCGTCGGCGCCTTCGCGAGCGCCTGGA
Source organism: Deltaproteobacteria bacterium (assembly GCA_018266075.1). Classification (GTDB taxonomy): domain Bacteria; phylum Myxococcota; class Myxococcia; order Myxococcales; family SZAS-1; genus SZAS-1. The sequence continues at coordinate 33,399 of JAFEBB010000012.1, forward strand.
GCCGCGTGAGCGCCTCCTTCGTGGCCTGGAGGAGCGCCGCGTCCTTGGGCAGGTCGGACTCGCTGCGGCCCACGGCGATCACGCTCACCTCGAGCTCCATGCCGTCGGCGGCCTGCATGGACGCGCCCACGTCGAAGCGCACCTGGGTGTCGCCGAAGCGGTCCTGCACCGGGTCGGTGCTGGCGAAGCAGGCATTGATCGCCCGCGCGCTGAACGCGGCCCAGCCGCTCTGGACGCCGGGCGCATCGCGGAACACGGCGGACGCGGCCTTCACCGCTTTGGTCCAGCGCTCCTCGTCGACGCTGACCTTCACGCGCGGCAGGAGCACCGACGTCACCGGCGCGGCCGAGAAGTCGGCGGGGCGATCGGCGCTGGCGTGCGTCTCGAGGTAGGCGCGCTTGCGGGCCAGCGCCTCGATGGCGCCCTTGTAGCTGGTGTCGAGCTTGAGCCAGAGCGCCTGGCGGAGCGCGTCGTAGTCGGGCTCGTCGGGCGCGCCGCCCGGGCGGCCGTACATGTCGGAGAACATGCCGTCGCCGAAGCTGGAGCTGTCGAGATCGGGGGCGCCCACGCGCGTGTCCACGTGGACCTGGGTCTCTTGCGGATGGCCGCGGTGGGTGACGGCGCCGAACGAGGCGCTCACCGAGAAGCCGCTGATGTCGGTCACCGAGCCGGACGCGTAGTAGGGCGCGCCGACGGTGTCCATCTTCAAGGTCTTCGCGCGGCCAAGCTCATCGACGAGCGCGCGCAGGACAGGATCGTCGGTCGTCGGTGCGGCCGGAGCAGCGAGGAGGGTGAGGGCGAGGAGCGCGTGCATGATCACTTTCCTCCCGGGTGCGCGGCGGCGGGCGTGACAGCCGTGGCCGGCGTCGTCGACGCAGCCACGCCTTCGTCCCAGGGCGCGTTCGGGTGGAGCGGCGGCGGCAGGATCGGGAGCCGCTCGTGGTTGGGCGTCTGGCGCTCGACCTCGATCTCGCCGAGCAACAAGCTGGGCGCGACCGCAGCCACGGGCACGAAGCCCGACTCCGCGCCGCAGTAGCCGTTGAAGACCGCGTCGTCGTCGCCGGTGGCGAGGATCTTCTCGAACGACTCGAGCGGCGTGCCGATCAGGTTCACGCCGCGGACCAGCTCGTCGGGCCGACCATCGGGATACACGCGCCGCACGATGAGCGGCAGCACCTTGAACGCCTGGGGCGTCATCTCCGCGCGCGTCTGGGTGAAGCCGCCGGAGATGTCGTCGAAGATGAGGCCGTACGGCTTCTTCTGCTTCTTCACCTCGTCGATGAGCTGCTTGCGGAGCTCGGCGAACGGCACCTTCTTCGTCGATGTAACAATGAGGTTACCTTGCCGCGCGACCGTCGCCAGCCCCGGCATGGCGCGGCCGTGTCCGTTCGAATGCGGGAAGCCGGCGATGGGCGAGCGGCCCATGAGGAAGCCCTTGAGCACGCCGTTCTCCACGAGCGGCGCGGCCTGCGCGGGCACGCCGTCGTCGTCGTAGAGGTAGTGGCCGTTGAGCAGCGTCTCGCCGAAGCGCGTGCGCGTGGGATCGTCCACCACGCTCAGGAACGCGGGCAGCACCGGCTGGCCAACCTTGTGCGTGAAGGTGTGGCCCTCGTCGGCGTCCTTCTGTCGGTGGCCCTCGACGCGATGGCCGAAGATCTCGTGGAAGAAGACGGCCGCGGCGCGATTGGTGACGATCGCCGGTCCCGAGTACGGGTCGACGACGGGCGCCACCCGCAGCGCCTCCAGCTTGCTCACCAGATCCTTGATCGACGCCTCCAGCTCCTTGTCGCTCGGGAGCTGAGCGGCGGTCACCGCCTCGAAGTCCTTGTAGAGGTCGAGCTCCATGCCGTCGGCGGCCTTGGTGCTGGCGCTGATCATCAAGCGCGCGAACGACTGCGGCTCGCGGATGCGCGCACCCGCGGTGTCCACGAAGTAGTTGTTCCAGCCGTAGCCCGAGAGCGACACCTGCGAGTGCAGGATGCTGGGGTGATCCTTGAAGAGCGCGGAGAGCTTCTTGAGCCGCGCGGCCCAAGCCTTGCGATCGAGCGTCTGCGGCTTGCGCGGCTCGAGGTGGACCTGCGGCGGCTCGGTGTCGAAGTCGTCGGCCTCGTCGGCCTCGGCGACCTTCACCGTCTTGTTGGCGCGCACGCGGATGAGCTGCTTCACCGCCGATTGGTACGCGTGATCGGTGGCCTGCCACATGGCGAGCCGCAACGCCGCCGCGTCGTCATCGATGGGGAGCTGGGTGGCGCGCCGATAGCCGCCGAAGTCGTAGCCGCCGCGCAGCTTGTGGGTGTTGTCGAGCTGCGGCGAGCCCACGCGCGTCGACACATCCAGCACGCGCATGCGCCCGCTCAGCGGATCGTCCGCGTCGACCGCGGAGCTCATGGCCCCGAAGCTCGCGCTCAGCTCGTACGAGGCGCCGTCCCGAACGCGGTACGAGAGGTAGTAGAGCGGCGCGTCCGGAGCCTTGGAGAGCGTGTCCGAGGCGCGCTTGGCCTCCGCGGCCAGGCTGTCCATGAGCGGATCGGGCGGCTCGGCCGCAACCGCGGTGATAGGGAGCAGCCCAACGACGGCGAGCAGGATTCCAGACCGGAAGCGCATGGCGCCGCAGTCTAGAACAAACGAGGAATTCCTGAAGTCGTTGTTTCGAATCAGCGCGCGAGGTCGCGGCTGCGCGGATGGCGGATGTCGGTGCCGCGCACCATGTAGACGACCATCTCGCCCACGTTGACCACGTGGTCGCCGAGGCGCTCGAGGTGCTTGGCCACGAACATGAGGCTGGTGGCGCGGCGGATGTTCTTCGAGTCCTCCATCATCAGCGCCAGCAGCTCGTTGAAGACCTTGAGGAAGAGCGCATCGAGGAGGTCGTCGCTCTTGCAGACCTCCTCGGCCTTGGACACGTCGCCTTCGACGAATGCGTCGAGCGCGAGCTTGAGCTGACCCTGGGCGAGGTCGGCGAGCTTCTGGATGTCGAGGTAGGGCTGGAGCTGCGGCGCCTGGTTCAGGTCCATGGCGCGCTCGGCGATGTTCACCGCCAGGTCGCCCATGCGCTCCAGGTCCACGACGATCTTCAGGGCGGTGGTGATGAACCGCAGGTCGCTCGCGGCGGGCTGGCGCAGGGCGAGCAGCCGGCGACACATGTCGTCGATCTCCACCTCGAGCCGGTTGATGTCGCGGTCCTGGACGGGCACGTTCTCGGCGAGCTCGCTGTCGCGCTCGGTGAGCGAGCGCACGCTCGCTGCGATGGCGGCCTCCACCTTGCCGCCCATGGTGAGCAGGCGATCGCGGAGCTCCTGCAGCTCGGCTTCGTAGGTCTTGTCGGTATGGGTGGCCATGGCGATCCCGATCAACCGAACTTGCCGGTGACGTAATCCTCGGTTCGTGCCTTGCTGGGCTTGGTGAAGATGGTCTCGGTCTTGTCGTGCTCCACCAGCTCGCCCATGTAGAAGAACGCGGTGTGGTCCGAGACGCGCGCGGCCTGCTGCATGTTGTGCGTGACGATCACGATCGTATAGCGCGCCTTCAGCTCGTGGATGAGCTGCTCGACCTTGGCGGTGGCAATGGGATCGAGCGCGCTGGCGGGCTCGTCCATGAGCAGCACCTCGGGCTCGATGGCGAGCGCGCGCGCGATGCACAGGCGCTGCTGCTGGCCGCCGGAGAGCGAGAGCGCCGAGGCGTGCAGGCGGTCCTTCACTTCGTCCCAGAGCGCGGCCTGCTTGAGGCTCTTCTCCACCACCTCGGCGTGGTTGCCCTTCACCTTGTTGAGCTTCAGGCCCGCGGCCACGTTGTCGAAGATGGACATCGTGGGGAACGGGTTGGGCCGCTGGAACACCATGCCCACGCGGCGGCGGAGGAGAACCGGGTCGACGTCGCCGGAGTTGATGTCCTGCCCGTCGAGGAGGATCTGGCCCTCGCTGTGCGCGCCGGGCCCGAGCTCGTGCATGCGGTTCAAGCAGCGCAGGAAGGTGCTCTTGCCGCAGCCCGAGGGGCCGATCACCGCGAGCACCGTGTTCGAGGGCACGGAGATGTTCACGTCGCGGATGATCACCTTGTCGCCGAAGCCGGCGTTGAGGTGGGCGACGTTCAGCTTCACTTCGTTGGGGGTGCTCATCGTGCGCCCTTCAGGCGGCTGCGGGTCAGCGCCCGCGCCGTCAGGTTCAGCCCCCCGACGATCAAGAGCAGCACCAGCGCGGCCGACCACGCCTTCTGGTGCCAGTCGTCGTACGGGCTGATGGCGTAGTTGAAGATCTGGACCGTCAGGGATGCCGTCGGCTGATCCGGCCGGAGGTTCCAGTACTGGTTGTTGAGCGCGGTGAAGAGCAGCGGCGCCGTCTCACCCGTGGCGCGCGCGATGGCGAGCAGCGCCGCGGTGGCCACGCCGCCCAGCGCCGTGCGCAGCACCACGCGCAGGCTCGTCTTCCATTCGGGCACGCCGAGCCCCAGCGCAGCCTCGCGAATCGATCGCGGCACGAGCCGCACCAGCTCTTCGGTGCCGCGCGCGAGCGTGGGGATCATGAGGATGGCCAGCGCGACCGCGCCGGCGATGGCCGAGAAGCGCTTCATGGGCACGACCACGAGCCCGTAGGCCACGATGCCCACCACGATCGACGGCACGCCGCTGAGCACTTCAGCGGTGAACCGCACCGCGCTGCCCAGCGCCGAGTCGCCCTTCTCGGCGAGGAACACGCCCGCGCCCACGCCGAGCGGCAAGCCGATCACGCATGCGAGCGCGACGATCTGCAGCGTGCCCACCACGGCGTTGCCCACGCCGCCGCCGGGCTCGCCCACGGGAGTGGGCAGGGCGGTGAAGAAGGTGAAGCTCAATCCAGCCACGCCGTGCGAGACCACCAGCCAGAGCACCGAGCCGAGCGGCAACAGCGCAGCCACGGCAGCCAGCCCGCAGAGCACCATCATGATGAGGTTCACGGCCTTGCGGCCCGCGTAGCCGTTCATCCATGGGCTCCCGCGGTGTGCTTGGAGCGCCGCACCAGCCCGCGCGCGGCGGCGTTCATGAGGAAGGTGATCGCGAAGAGCACCAGGGCCAGCGCAGCGAGCGCGGCGGTGTGCGAGGCATCGGTGGCCTCGGCGAACTCGTTGGCGATGACCGACGGCAGCGAGTAGCCCGGCGCGAACAGCGACGCGTGGATCTCCGGGTTGTTGCCGATGACCATGGTGACGGCCATGGTCTCGCCGAGCGCGCGGCCGAGGCCGAGCAGCACCGCGCCGAGGATGCCGGCCTTGGAGTAGGGCAGCACGCTCCAGCGCACCATCTCCCAGCGCGTGGCCCCCAGCGCCAGCGAGGCCTCGCGCAGCGGCAGCGGAACGGTCTTCACCACCTCCGTGGTCACCGCGCAGATGGTGGGCAGGATCATGATCGCCAGGATCACGCCGGCGGAGAGGTAGCCCAGCCCGAGCGGCGCGCCTTGAAACAGCGCGCCCACGACGGGAATCGGCCCGAACACCTTCTGCAGGAAGGGCTCCACGTGCTCACGCAGCAGCGGCGCGAGCGTGAACAAGCCCCAGAGGCCGTAGACCACGCTGGGAATTCCCGCGAGCAGCTCCACGCCGAACGCGACCACCGGCCGCAGCTGCTTGGGCGCGAGCTCGGTGAGGAACACCGAGAGCCCGAGCCCCACGGGGACCGCGAGCAGCAGCGCGAGCATGCTCGTGACCAGCGTGCCGTACACGAAGGGCAGGGCGCCGAACGCGCCGCTCACCGGATCCCAGTCGGTGGACTTGAGGAACTGCCAGGGCGAGGTGCTCGTCCACAGCGGCTGCGACGCGTGCAGCAGGATGTAGATGATCACCGCGGCCAGCACGAGCACCGCCAGGCCGAGGCCCAGCAGGAGCCCGTTCCACGCGCGATCGCCGCGGTTGACGCCGGCCTGGTGCCGGGTCGCGCGCGGCGTCGCGGTGGCTTCGAGCGCCATCTCAGGGGTTGGAGGCAAGCGCGGGCTTTCCCTGGACGGTGATCGTCTTCAAGGCCGCCTCCACCTTCTTCACCACTGGCTCCGGGAGCGGGGCGTAGTCGAGCGCCGGCGCCACCTTCTGGCCGTCGTGGATCGCCCACCAGAGGAACTTCACGATCGCCGGACCCTTGGTCGCGTCGGTCTGGTCCTTGTACACCAGGATCCAGGTGAAGCCCGAGATGGGGTAGCTCGCCTTGCCCGCCGGGTTGGTGATGGAGACGCGGAAGTCGTTGGGCATCTGCACGCCCGCGCCCGCCGCCGAGGTCGACTCGATGGAAGGCTTCACGAACGCGCCCTCCTGGTTCTGGATCGCCGCCATGGCGAGCTTGTTCTGGTTGGCATAGGCGAGCTCCACATAGCCAATGCCGCCCGGCGCCTGCTTCACCAGCCCGGTCACGCCCTCGTTGCCCTTTCCGCCCAGGCCCACGGGCCACTTCACGCTCTTGCCCGCGCCCACCTTCGCCTTCCACTCGGGCGAGACCTTGGCCAGGTAGTCGGTGAAGATGGCGGTGGTGCCCGAGCCGTCGGAGCGGTGGGCCACGGCGATGGCCATGTCCGGCAGCTTCACGCCGGCGTTCTCCGCAGCGATGGCCGGGTCATTCCACTTGGTGATCGTTCCCAGGAAGATCCCGCCCAGCGTCTTGGGCGAGAGGTTCAGCGCGGTCACGCCGGGCACGTTGAACGCCACCACCACCGCGCCCAGGGTCACCGGCAGCTGCACGATGGGCGCGCCAGCCTTGGCGAGCTCCGCGTCCGTCATGGGCGCGTCGGAGGCGCCGAAGTCGACCGTCTTCTCGGTGATCTGCTTCACGCCACCGCCCGAGCCGATGGACTGGTAGTTGAACTTCTCGGCGGGGTGGAGCTTGTTGTAGTCGCTGAACCACTTCGACGCGATCGGGTAGACGAACGTCGAGCCGGCGCCGGTGATGAGCGTGTCGGCGAAGGCGGGCGCGGCGAACATCAAGAGCGCTGCAGCGATGAGCTTGGTCTTCATGGTGTACCTCGGGCTGCGGGTGAATCAGATCGCCAGCGCGGCGCGGAAGGTAAACTCGTACGCCGTGCCAGAGAAGGGTGCCAACGGGGTGTTCTTGAACGTGGTCGCACCGGGCGCCTGGTACGCGCTACCCGAGAACACGTCGTAGAGGAAGTTGGTCGTGAGCCGGATGTGCTTGGTGTACCAGTAGTTCAGTCCGACGCCGTAGATGCTGACGTCGTAGTGGCCGGCGAGCGGGTCCTTGTTGTTCGGATCGTTGTCGGCCAGGTAGTCGAAGTTCATGTGGTCCCAGTTCACCACCAGCTGCAGGGCATCTGCGGTCTTGGCCGGCTTCAGGTCGCCGTACATGCGCGGCGGGACCTGCATGCCCGCGAGGCCGTTGATGAGCTTGTCGCCCCAGAAGAAGTAGCTGGCGCGCAGGTACACGCCGTTGCCATCGAGGGCGCTGGTGCGCACGTAGGTCGGCTTCGACGCGTTGGTGTAGTCGAGCTCGCGCAGGCCTTCGTCGTTGTGCACGAACTCGCCCTTGAACACCGCCGGGCCCACGGGGGCGTTGATCTCGAAGGCGTACTCGGTGCGCTGGCCGTAGTCACCCGCCTGGATGCTGCCGTACACGGGGTTGAAGAAGGTGAGGCCGGCCGTGTCCTTCATGGCGCTGCGGGTGATCTGGTTGGTGAAGGTGGCGGTGTAGGCCGCGGTGCTGGCGTAGTACGGGTTCTCCGGCGACTCGTTGCGGAAGCCGTTGTAGTAGCTGCCGCCCACCCAGACGTTCTTGAGCAGGTCGTTGCCCATGGCACCCATGGGGGCGATCCAGCCGCGGCCCTCGAAGAGGAAGTGGTTGGAGGTGTGCTTGAAGTTCTGCAGGCCCTCGCCGTTGAACAGGCCCGCGCTCCAGTAGGCCCACTTGCCGTTGGGCTGGCCCCAGACCATGCCGCCCACCTCCTTGTTCTCGGGGTAGGCGAACGCAGCGATCACCCGGCTGCGCTCCTGCATGTCGGTCCACTTGTCGCTGGTGCGGTTCTCCATCGTGAAGGGACCGTCGAACTGGCCGAGCTGCACGTTGGCGTAGTTCGTGTAGTTCGCATTCACGTAGATGTCGGTGGCGATGGGGTTGGTGCTGTTCGTGAACTCCGCGCCGAGCTGGTAGTCCCAGTGCTTCATGATGTTGCCGAAGGCCTCGATGCGGGCCCGCTTGGGCAGGAAGGTGTCGAAGGGCACCTTGTCGTGGCCCGCGGCTTGGTAGGCGTAGAAGTCGTACTGGAAGCGGCCCGAGGGGATGAAGACGAAGTTGTCGTCGTCGCTGCGGAGGAAGAGCGCGCCGTTGCCGTAGCCGGCGTTCAGGTGCGCGGCGGGGATGTTCACGGCCGGCTGGGCCGGTGCAGCCTGAGGAGCCGGCGCGGGCGCGGCCGGCGGGACCTCCGTCGTCGTCGCGGGAGCAGGCGCGGGCGCGGGCGCGGGGGTGGCGGCAGCGTCCGGCGCCTGGGCGAAGGCGGTGGCGCTGGTCTGGATCAGGACGGCGGTGGCGGCTGCGATCAGGCTGCGGTGCAAGGTGTGCCTCCGGGAATCGCCGCGCTCGGGGGAGTGTCACGCGGCGGGCAGATAAGTAGGAGGCCTTCGTGACGCCGTAATGCGTCACACGTGACATTTGTGTGACGCAGGCCGGAAGATCACGCCGCGGCAGGCAAGCGCACCCAGAACCGGCTGCCGGTGCGATCCGAATCGACGCCCACTTCGCCGCCCATGGCCTGCATCAGGTGCTTCACGATGGAGAGGCCCAGGCCGGTGCCGCCGGCGTCGCGCGCGCGGCCGGAGTCCACCCGGTAGAAGCGCTCGAAGAGCCGGCCCAGGTGGTGGCGGTCGATGCCCGGGCCGGTGTCGGTGATGCTCAGCGTGACCCAGTTGCCGTCGCGGACACCCTCGAGCGTCACCGCGCCCTGCGCGGGCGTGTACTTCACCGCGTTGTCGAGCAGGTTCACCAAGACCTGCTCGAGCGCGCGCCGATCGCCCAACACGCGCAGGTCGGGCGCGATCAGGTTTCGCATCTGCAGCTTCTTGTCCTCGGCGCGCTGGCGGAGCAGGTCGAACGTGCCCGCGGCGAGCGCGCTCACCTCGAGCGGGGTGAGCTGCACCTGCCACTCGCCGCTCTCGATGCGCGAGAGGTCGAGCAGCTCCTGGGTGAGCCGCGAGAGCCGGTCGGCGTGGCGGGAGATCATCTCCACGAAGCCGAGCGCGGCGTCGGGATCGTCCACGGCGCCGTTGAGCAGCGTCTCGGCGGCGCCGCAGATGGCGGTCACCGGCGTGCGAAGCTCGTGGCTGGCGTTGGCCACGAAGTCGCGGCGCGCGCGCTCCATGCGCTTGGCCTCGGTGATGTCGCGCGCGGTGAGGAGCGCGCCCGAGGGCATGGGCGAGAAGAAGAGCAGCAGCGTCCGCCGCGCCACGGGGAGCGTCACCTCCAAGCGGCGCTGCTGGCCCGCGAGCGCGGCGACCACGGCGTGCCCGGCGTCGGCGTCGCGGGTCAGCTCGAGGACCGTGCGTCCCGCCGCGCTGCCGAAGAGATCGCGAAAGCCGCGGTTGCAGCTGCCGATCTTGCCGTCGGTGCCTAGGACGGCGGTGGCGTCGGGGAGCGCCTCCAGGAGCTGGGCGACGTCGGACGGGCCCATCTCACTCGCCCGTCGGCGACTTCATGCGGTAGCCCACCCCGCGCACGGTCTCGATGAGATCGCGCGCCACGCCCAGCTTCTCGCGCAGGCGCTTCACGTGGGTGTCCACGGTGCGCGTCTCGATCTCCGCGGTGATGCCCCACACGTCGGAGAGGAGCTGCTCGCGCGACTGCACCCGGCCCAGGCGCGCCATGAGCATCTGCAAGAGCTTGAACTCCAGCGCGGTGAGGATCACTTCCTGACCCTCGACGAACGCGCGGTGCGCGCCCACGTCGATCTTCACCGGGCCGACTTCCGTGTTTCCGGTCGTCGGCTCGTCGGCGGGGCCGCCGCGGCGGAGCACGGCCTTCACGCGCAGCACCAGCTCGCGGACGCTGAAGGGCTTGGTGACGTAGTCGTCCGCGCCGAGCTCGAAGCCGACCACCCGATCGACCTCCTCGCTCTTGGCGGTGAGCATCAAAATTGGCACCGACTTGAGGCTCGCGTCGCGGCGGAGCTGGCGGCAGACCTCGGTCCCCGAGATGTCAGGGAGCATGATGTCCAGCAGCACCAGGTCGGGCTTGCGTGCGCGCGCCAGGGCGAGCGCGGTCTCGCCGGTGGAGGTGGTGACGGTCTCGTAGCCGGCCTGCTTGAGGTTGTAGTCCAGCAGGCGGACCAGGTCGGGCTCGTCGTCGACAATGAGGATTCGAGGCACGGTTCAGTATCTGTCGCAGCCCCATGGAGGCCGCGTGGCGCGTGGGTGACGGCCCGGTGAATTCGTCACATGGCGATGGTGTGACAAAGGCTCCGCGTCACGTGTGACGACTGTCGACGAGGAGATAACACGCACCCCATGGGCCAGCCAGCCTGGCTGCGCGCCCTCGGGAATGCGAGCTCCCGCGCGCCTTCCAGGTTCATCCGTGCGGCGCCGCCGCAGCAGTCCCCGAGTGCCGCTCGACGGCTCCCAGGATCGCCCGCAGGCGTCGCCTGGGCGCGCTCAGAGGCCGGTTGGAGCGCCACCGTCAGGTCCTGAAGCTCGGCTCCCGGTCGGCTGGTGCGCCGAGAACACGGAGCAGCGAAGCCAGCGGGCAGAACCGTGTGAAGCTGCTCTGCAGCAGGTTCGCGCCCACGAAGGCGGTGAACCAGAGGAAGCGCGGATCGACGAAGCGCGCGAGGGCGAGGCTGGTGAGGATGAACAGGCCCGCAAAAGCGCGGACCCAGCGTTCGATGGTCATGCGTGCAGCTCCTGAAGCCCGGGCATCTCGGCCGCGGGGGTTGGGGTTACGGGCGGCGTCTCGCGCGCGAGCTGGGCCGCCCGGCCGCGGCGCGCGACCACGAAGTAGAGGACGGGCACGGCGATCCGCGAGAGCAGCGTCGCGGCCACCTCGCCAGCCATGAGGCTGATGGCGAGCCCCTGGAAGATGGGGTCGGCGAGCATCACCGCGCTGCCCACCAGGACCGCGGCGGCGGTGAGCAGCATCGGCCGGAAGCGCACCACGCCCGCCTCCTCCACCGCCTTGGCGAGCGGGAGCCCCTCGCGCACCTTCAGCTCGATGAAGTCCACGAGGATGATGCTGTTGCGGACGATGATCCCCGCGCCGGCGATGAAGCCGATCATGCTCGTGGCCGTGAAGAACGCGCCGAGGAGCATGTGCGCGGGCAGGATGCCGATGAGGCTCAGCGGGATGGGCACGAGGATCACCCAGGGCACCGAGAAGCTCTCGAACCAGCCCACCACCATCACGAAGATCAGGACCAGCACGGCGGCGAACGCGAGCCCCAGGTCGCGGAAGACCTCCAGGGTCACGTGCCACTCGCCGTCCCACTTGAGGCTGCGGTGCTCGGTGTCCAGGGGGTGGGAGAGGCCGTAGCGCTCGATGTGCTCGCCCGTGGCGTGCTCGAGGTCGTCGAGCTTGGCGTTGAGCGCGGAGAGCGCGTACACCGGGCTCTCGATCTGCTTGGCCAGGTCGCCAAAGACGTAGCTCACCGGCATGAGGTTCTTGTGGAAGATGGGCCGGTCCTCACGGCCCGACTCCACGCGCACCAGCTCGCCGAGCGGCACCGGACCGCGCGCGCCGGGGACCTCGAGCGCGAGCAGGTTGCGCGTGTCGCTGCGCTGACCCACCGGCAGCTGCATCACCACCGGCACCTGGGTGGAGCCGCCCTCGACGTGGAACGCGCCGAGCGCCTGGCCCTGACCCGCGAGCGACAGCACCTGCGCCACCGATGCCGGGGCCACGCCATGGAGCGCGGCCTTCTCCCGGTCCACCACCAGCCGGTCGCGCGGCGCGGTCTCGTTCAGCGAGGAGTCGATGTCCACCAGGCCCGGCGTGGTCTGAAAGAGCTCGCGCACCTTGCCCGCGAGCGCGTCGCGTGACGTGGCGTCGGGGCCGTAGACCTCGGCGACCATCGTGTCCAGCACCGGCGGCCCGGGCGGGATCTCCACCAGCTTCATGCGCGCGTGCAGCGGCCCGGTGATCTGCTCCAGCTCCGGCCGCAGCCGGGTGACGATGGCGTGGCTCTGCGCCTTGCGCTCGCCCTTGGGCACCAGGTTCACTTGCAGGTCCACCTGCTCGGGAGCGCTGCGCAGGAAGCTGTGGCGCACCAGGCCCACGAAGGTGAAGGGCGCGGCGTCGCCGGAGTAGACCTCCACGTCGTGTACCTCGGGCTCTTGCAGCAGGCGCCGCGCGAGCCTCTGGCCCGCGGCGAGCGCGTCCTGCTGCGGCGTGCCCGGGGGCAGGTCGAGCTGCACCTGGAACTCCGACTTGTTGTCGAAGGGCAGCATCTTCACCTTCACGTGCCCCGTGGCCACCAGGCTCGCCGCGCCCACGAAGAGCGCCACCACCGCGCCCAGGAAGCCCCAGCGCGCAGGCGCCGAGGCGAGCAGGTGCCGCATCAGCCAGCGGTAGGCGCGCGTGGGCTTCCCCTCGCGCGCGGGCTCCTCGTGGTGCTCCGGCTTGGCGTGCTTCTGCCGTCGGCCGAAGAGCTTGAGCGACGCCCAGGGGCTCACCACGAAGGCGATGACCAGCGAGAAGAGCATGGCCAGGCTCGCGCCCACGGGGATGGGCCGCATGTACGGGCCCATCAGCCCGCGCACGAACGCCATGGGCAGGATCGCGGCGATCACCGCGAACGTCGCCAGGATGGTGGGGTTGCCCACCTCGTCCACCGCGTCGATGACCGTGCGCACCAGGCCCTTCTTGCGATCCGGGAGGTGCAGGTGGCGGTGGATGTTCTCCATCACCACGATGGCGTCGTCCACGAGGATGCCGATGGAGAAGATGAGCGCGAAGAGCGTGACCCGGTTGAGCGTGTAGCCGAGCAGGTAGCTGAGCAGCAGCGTCAGCGCGAGGGTCACGGGCACGGTGATGCCCACCACCACCGCCGAGCGCCAGCCCATCGCCACCAGGATGAGGGCGATCACCGAGACGGTGGCGATGAGCAGGTGCTCGATGAGCTCCGTCGACTTCTCGCCGGCGGTCTCGCCGTAGTTGCGGGTCACGCTCACGCCCACGCTGCGCGGGACGATCGTTCCGTGGAGCGTCTCCAGCTTCTTGTCCACCTGCCCTGCGAGCGCGGTGGCGTTGGCGCCAATGCGCTTGGCCACGGAGATGGTCACGGCGGGCTCGAAGCCCTGGCCCTGCTTGGACGCGAAGAGCGCGATGGCCGGCTCCGGCTCGGGGCCATCACGCACCGTGGCCACGTCGGAGAGGTAGACCGGGTGGCCGTTGGGGCTCGCCACCACCAGGCGCTCGAGCTCCGAGGCGCTGCGCACCAAAGCGTCGGCCTCGAGGGTGGTGCGCTGGTCGTGCGCCACGGCTGCGCCCGCAGGGAGGTCCGCGTCGGCTGCCTGCAGCGCCTGGCGGAGCTGGGCGAAGGTCACGCCCGCCGAGCGCAGCTTGTCCGGGTCGGGCTCCACGCGGACCTGACGACGCGCGCCGCCCACCACGTGCACCTGCGCCGTGTCGGGCACCTCGGCGAGCTGCCGGGCCACGGTCTCGCCCAGCTGACGCAGCACGCCCGGCGGCTGGTCGCCGTGCAGGGTGAGGGTCATGAAGGGCACGTCGTCGACGGAGAGCACGCGCACCGTGGGCGGCTGCGCTGCGCTGGGCAGCAGCTCCGGGTGGGCCGCGAGCTCCTGCCGCACCTTCACCACGCTCGGCTCGAGGGGCTGGTTCACCTTGAAGCGGACGGTGATGAGCGCCTGGCCCGCCTCGCTGGTGCTGTAGACGTACTCCACGCCGGGGATGCCCCAGAGCTGCCGCTCGAGCGGGGTGGTGACCTGGCTCTCCACCTCGCGCGCGCTCGCGCCGGGAAGTGGGACGGCCACGTCCACCATGGGCACGACGATCTGCGGCTCCTCTTCGCGGGGCGTGAGCTGGACTGCGACCACGCCCAGCAGCACCGCCCCGAGGACGAAGAGCACCGTGAGCCGGCTCTCGATGAAGAGCCGCGCCAGCCGGCCGGCGAGGCCGAGCTTGGGTTCTGCGGAAGGGCTAGCTGCCATGGCTCACCTCGATGGGCTGGCCGTCCTTCAGCGCGCCCGGTTCGTCGACGATCTGCTCGCTCGAGCCGAGGCCCGCGAGGACAGGCACCTGGCCGCCGGACACATCGCCGAGCAACAGCCAGCGCAGCTCGGCCACCCCGTTGGCGGCCACGAAGACGCCGCGCAGGTCGCCGCGCTGCACCAGCGCCGACCGTGGCACCCACACCCCGCTCCCGCCGGAGGAGCCCGGCAAGGCGAGGCGCGCGAAGGTGCCTGCGCGGAGGTTCGGTGGGGCCTGGGTCACGCGCGCGCGGGTCTCCACGCGGTGCGCGACGGGATCCGCAGACGGCGCGATGTTGGTGACCTCGGCCTGGCCACGGACGCCGTCCACATCGAAGGCGAGCGACTGCCCGCGGGCGACGTGCGCCACCTCGTCGGCGGAGAGGGTGGCCACCAGCTCCAGGCCAGCGCCCTCGAGCTCGAGGAGCGGCGCGCCCGGGGTGACCAGGTCGCCCTCGTTGACATGCTTGGCCTGGATGCGTCCCGCAAAGGGTGCCCGCAGCTCGGTGTAGCCGAGCGCTTCGCGCGCGGTCCCGAGCGCCGCCTCGGCTTGAGCGCGCTGGGCGCGGGCCTGGTCGAGCGCGACCTGCGTCACCGCGCCCTCGCCCTTGAGGAAGAGCATGCGCTTCTCCTGGGCGGACGCGGTGTCGAAGCCGGTCTCGGCAGCCCGGAGCTGGGCGCGGACGTCGTCATCGGCGAGGCGAGCCAGCACGGCACCTGCCTGGACCGCATCGCCTTCGTGCACGTTGACCTTGGTCACCCGCGCCGCGACGCGGCTGGAGATCGTCGCGCGCTCGCTCGCCTGGATCGTGGCCGGGACGCGTGACACATCCGCTGCGAGCCGGGGGGCGACGAGGCGCACGTGGGTGCGCTCGATCGGGCGCGGCTCGGCGGCGCGCGCGGCAGGTCGGTTCAGGGCCCAGGCAGAGCCGAGGAGCCCCGCGAGCGCGAGGAAGACGGAGGGTCGCTTGAACGGCGTGGCGGGCATTTCGGGCTCCAGATCTCAACAGGCGCACATGACGCCTTCAGGACCGTTGGAGCCGCCCGCGATGGGTTTCGATTCGCCGAGCGGGCTTCGTCCGACCTACCCGACCAGGCGGCCCGCCGAGGGGGCGAGCGCGTCGCGTCCGAACTTGCCGCAAAGCGGTCAACCAAGCTCAAGCCGAACACGGGCGATTCCCGCCCGCCGGGGACAATGCCCTCAGGCGCCTGGCGACGGCCTGGGCCCGCCCAGGTTGCAGGTGCTGAAGCCGAAGAGGCGGTAGAGCGGGCAGAAGCCGAACAGGCCTGTCGCCAGAGGCACCAGGCCCACGAGGCCCCACCAGCTCTTCGGGCCGACGACGATGAGGGCGAGCAGCACCATGCCCAGCACCACACGCGCGACGCGGTCCCAGGTGGCTTCGTTGATGGACTCCATGACGTCCTCCTTTGGGGTTCTCGAGGGGTTGCTCAGCATCGAGCGTGCCCAGCCGGCGTTCAGGCGCTTGGCCACCCTGCGGCGGCAGCGGCTGCGCGCCGAGGGGCCTTGGGCGCAGGCCGTGCGCCTCAGCCGAACGGCCACCGCTTCTTCGCCGGCTCGCCGGCAGAGGGGGCGGCCTCGTTGCAGGTGCAGCGCTTCTCCTTCGGGACACCGGCGAGCGCTTGTTCGATGTGGCGGCCGCAGCCGGCCCAGGTGGGCTTGCCGCAGGTGCGGCAGGTGACGCGAGAGCACATGGGAACGACCTCCTTTGGCCCGTGAGAGCCGGCGGCGCGGAAATCGGTTCGCGGCGTGCGAATCGTTTCTTGCAGAAGTGGCTCCCACGAGCAGGAACGGAGGCACACATGGCCAGCACTTCGGAGCTCATCGTGACCCTGCCAGGCGGGCGGCGGGTCGACGCCCAACTGGGCGGACACGTCATCCACACCGATCAGCCGCTCGACAACGGCGGCCAGGACACCGCGCCCTCGCCATTCGAGCTCTTCTTGGCGGCGATGGGCACCTGCGCGGGGATCTTCGTGCAGGGCTTCTGCGCCAGCCGCGGTCTGGCCACCGAGGGCATCCAAATCGTCGAGCGGCCCCACTACGACGCGCACGGCGTGCTCACCGACGTGGAGCTGGAGCTCAAGCTCCCTGCGGGCTTCCCCGTGAAGTACCGTGAGCCGCTGGTGCGGGTGATCGAGCAGTGCTCGGTGAAGCGGGCCATCCAGAACCACCCGAGCTTCACGGTGAAGACCACCGTCGCCGGCGGCGGGGCGTCCGAGGCGGCACGGCCCGCTTGATCGCGGCCGAATCCGCCTTACAGGTTCCCCATGGCCGAGCGCGACGATGAGCTCCTGGAGAAGGCCCGACACGGCGACGGCGCCGCGTTGGATGCGCTGCTCGCGCGCCACGAGCGGCAGATCTTCCGCTTCGGGCTGCGCATGTGCGGCTCCGAGGAGGACGCGCGCGAGGTGCTCCAGGAGACCCTGATGGCCGCGTTCAAGAACCTGCCTGGCTTTCGCGGAGAGGCGGATCTGTCGACGTGGCTGTACCAGCTGGCGCGGAGCTTCTGCATCAAGTCGCGGCGCAAGCGCGTGGGCGAGCCTGCCACGCACGAGGCGCTCGAGGGCGATGCCATGAGCGCGCTCGCCAGCGAGGCGCCATCGCCCGATGCGCAGGCACACGCCCGCGAGCTCGGCGACGTTCTCCAGGCCGCCATCCGCGCCCTGCCGGACGACTACCGCGAGATCGTGATCCTCAAGGACGTGGAAGGCCTCTCGGCCGACGAGGCCGCGAAGGTGCTCGACGAGGACGTGGCCGCGGTGAAGAGCCGCCTCCACCGCGCGCGCATGCAGCTCCGCCACAACCTCGCCACGCTTCTCGGTTCGGCCGAGGCGGCGGGCGTCGAGCCGTGTCCGGAGCTCGCGGAGCAGCTCTCGCGCTATGTGGCGCACGAGATCGATCAGGCGGCGTGCGTGGCGCTGGAGAAGCACCTCGCGACCTGCGATCGCTGTGCTGGCGCGTGCGAGTCCTTGCAGCGCACGGTCTCGCTGTGTCGACAGATTCCCGGCGACGCCGTCCCCGCGCCGGTGCGGAGCGCGGTGCGGCAGGCGCTCGTCTCGATGATGGGTCAAGCCGGAGCTTGAAGGAGCGCGTCATGCAGATCTTCCGTTGCTCGAGTTGTGGCCAGCTCAACCGCATCGCCGCGGCGCGCGAAGGTTCGCCCGTGTGTGGCGCGTGCAAGAAGACGCTCGACCTTTCGGGCGCGCCGCAGGAGGTCGATGCCGCTTCGATGCGTGACGCCATCGCTCGCGCACCGGTGCCGGTGCTCGTCGATTTCTGGGCGCCGTGGTGTGGGCCGTGTCGGCGGGCTGCGCCCATGCTCGATGCGCTCGCGCGCGAGCGCGCCGGTCAGGTGCTGGTGCTCAAGGTGAACAGTGACGACCACCCGGACGCGGCCGCGCCGCTGGGCATCCAGGGCATTCCCACGTTCGTGATGTTCCGCGGCGGACGCGAGGCCGCGCGGCAGGTGGGCCTGCCACCGCCTGATGGATTTGCGCGGTGGATCGATTCACAACTCGAGTCGGCGCGCGTCGCCGCCAGCCCCTGAGAGGGACCCATGTCCAAGCACGACGTGCCATACGGCTACACCCGCGAGCTCCCCGGCGCGACCTTCGAGCAGGCGGTGCAGCGCACCACCGACGCGCTCAAGGCGGAGGGCTTCGGTGTGCTCACCTCCATCGACGTCCAGGAGACGCTCAAGAAGAAGCTCAACGCCGACTTCCGCAAGTTCGTGATCCTCGGCGCCTGCAATCCAGTGCTGGCGCAGCGCGCGCTCGCCGCCGAGCTGGGCGTGGGTTTGCTGCTGCCGTGCAACGTGACCGTGTTCGAGGGCGACGGCGGCGACGTGGTGGTGCAGGTGGTGAAGCCCGCCGCCATGTTCCAGGTCGTCCAGAAGCCGGAGCTGGAGCCCGTGGCGCGCGAGGCCGACGAGCGGCTGCGGCGCGCGATCGAGAAGCTCTGAGCCGAGCGTCACTTGCCCCGGAAGGCGAGGACGGGGACGCGCGCGTGGCGAACCACCGTCTCCGCCACCGAGCCCATCACCAGGCGCTGGATGCCCGTGCGCCCGTGCGTGCCGACCACGATGAGGTCGACGCCGTTCTGCTCGGCGTAGGTGCAGAGGGTCTCCGTGGGTGGGCCGTCGAGGGTCACGAAGGTGGCGTTCGCGCCGGCGGCCTTGAGCCGCGCCAGCTCGGCCGCGCCCGCCTCCTGGGCTGCCTTGCGGACCGCGTCCTGGAAGGTCTTGCCCTCGTGGAGGTGGGCGAGGTTGCCGTCGTAGTCCACGTAGTCCACGAGCGGCGTCACGTGCACGAGAACCAGGCCTGCTCCGAGCGATCGGGCGAGGTCGACGGCGGCGTCGGCGGCGCGGCGCGAAGGCTCGCTGAAGTCCGTCGCCACAAGGATGCGCTTCACGATGAACGGCATGTCGGCTCCGAGGTGCGTTCCTCAGCGTACCGCATGGCGGGGGTGAGCCGGGCGGCTCCGGCTGCCATGGCCGGTGCCGCCCCGGTTGCCGCGGAGGCAGCTCCCGTCGTCGCAGCTGCCGGTGTCGCCGGTGCTCCCGTCGGTCGAGCCGTCGGTTCCGGTGTCGCCCGAGGTGGTGCTCCCGTCGGTGCCGCCGATGTCGCCCGATCCGCCGATGTCGCCCGAGCCGTCCGTGCAGCTCGGATCGGTGCACCCGGTGTCGCCGCCGGAGGTGCCGCTGGACCCGTCGTCGTAGCAGGCGCCGCCACTGCAGTACGCGCCGGCCCCGCAGTCCGCGTCGGAGCTGCACCCGTAGGGGTCGCTGGCGTAGCAGGCGCCCCCGCTGCAGTACTCACCGGGTCCGCAGTCGAAGTCGGAGCCGCAGCCCGACGCGCCGTCGGACACGCACGCGCCCTGGTCGCAGAACGAGCCATCGCCACAGTCGGCGTCGGAGCTGCACTCGAAGCCGCAGGAGAAGTCGCAGATGCCGCCGATACAGGCCGCGCCCACGCCGCAGTCCAGATCGGAGCCGCAGGCGGGCTCGCCGCCGCTGCAGTCCGGGAGCGGCGCCGAGGAGGTGCAGGCGCCCGCCACACAAGCCAGGCCCGGGAGGCAGGTGCTCGTCGAGGTGCAGGGCGCGCCCTGCCCGTGCGGGACGATGCAGGTGGCGGTGTTCGAGAGGCAGCTGAGCCCGGCGGCGCAGGCCTGGCTTCTTCCGCACGGCGTCCCCGCGTTGCCCGGCACGGCGCAGGCGCCCTGGTCCGAGCACAGCAGGCCGACCGCGCAGTCGCTGTCGCCGCAGCAGACGCCGCCCAGGCCCTGGCTGCCGTGCGGCTGGGAGGCGACACCGGATGGGCCCGAGCCCTCATCGAAGCGTCGCCGGCGGGGAGAGGTGCATGCCACCCCGCCCCAGACGGCGATGGCGACCAACGCGTGAACCCGAGTCGGCCCGACCATGGCTCGCCCCTTGCGTTCCGAGCGTTCAGACGAGCGAGCGGTGCAGGTATTCACCCGCGGGCATGGCGCAAGAAATCCGCATGCAGTGCGGCAGGTTGCGCGTGGCGCCGCCGGTCAGCGGTACAGCTCGGCGGCGAGCCGATCGCGGAACTCGTTGGCCAGCTCGGACCGCGGCCCCACCACGTCGAAGAGCTCCAGCATCGCCTTGCGCGCGCGCTCGCCTTCCTCGTTGCGGCGGTGCTGCGCCACCTGCCCCAACAAGAGCTCCAGCGCCTCGCGGTGCTTGCCGGTCGCACCGAGGGTGAACGCGTGCCCGAGCGCGTCGCCGCCTGGGCCGGCCTGCGTCGCCCGGATCTGGAGTCGCAGCGCGGCGAGCTCACGGGCCAGCTTGGCTTCAGCTTCTGGATCGAGCCGGTCGAGCAGCGCCACCGCCGCCGCCGCGTCGCCGTGCTGAAGCTCGAGCCTGGCCAGCGCCAGCAGCGTGGGGCCATGCTTGGGGAACTTCTCCAGCACGGAGCGGAGCGCGTCCCGGACCTGGTCGGGGGCCTGGTCGAGTGCAATCTGGCTGAGCGCCACATCCGCGGGGTTCGGGCCCAGCTTCTCGAGGAACCCGCGCACTGCGGGCTCGGGCTGCGCGCCCACGAACTCCGCGATCACCTCGCCGCGATGAAAGGCCTTCACCGCCGGGATGCCCTGGATGCCGAGCTGCGAGGCGATCCTGGGGTTCTCGTCGACGTTCACCTTGGCGAGCAGCCACGCGCCGCCGCTCTCGGCGGCAAGCCGCTCCAGCACGGGCCCGAGCGCGCGGCAAGGGCCGCACCAGGGCGCCCAGAAGTCGACCACCACCGGGCGGCTCGAGCTCTCCGCCAGCACCTCGCCGCTGAAGGTGTCGTCGGTGACGTCGCGAAGGTGGGCAGTGCTCATCTCGAAGGCCTCCACGGGGTGAGAGCCACCGGGACATCCGACGATTCGTCGGACGCGACTCTATGCCGGCGGCCCGATGAGGTGCATGGCGATCGCTGCGGCGGAGAGCGAGGCCACGGCCAACCAGAGCAGCAGCCCCTGCACGAGCGGCCGCACGCCCACCGACCTGAGCGCGGCGGGCGAGAGGTTCACGCCGATGACGAAGAGGGTGAGCACCATCAGCCGGCGCGCGAGCGAGGCCACCACGTCTCCCGCGGGGCGAAGGGCGGGCACCCACGTCACCAGCGCCGCTGCCAGGAGGAAGCCGAGGATGAACCAGGGGCGCGTGGCGCGTCCGGTCGCGCGGGCCTCGCCCGAGCGCGCGGTCCACGCCGCCAGGCCCACCGTGAGGGGGATGATCCAAAGTGCCCGGGCGAGCTTCACCGTGGTCGCCAGCTCCAGGGCGCGCGGGCCATATCCCATGGCCGCGCCCACCACCGAGCTCGTGTCGTGAATGGCCAGCGCGGCCCAGAGCCCGAACTGCGACTCCGAGAGCCCGAGCCCGTGGCCAATGCCGGGAAAGAGCAGGAGCGCGGCGGCGTTGAGCAGAAAGACCGTGCCCAGGGCCACCGACGCCTCGCGCTCCTCGGCCCGCACCACCGGCACCGCCGCGGCGATGGCGCTTCCGCCGCAGATCGCGGTGCCGATGCTGATGAGCAATCCGGTCTTGCCCTGCACGCCGAGCAGGCGCGCCAGGAGCAGCCCCAGGGCCAGGGCCGCGGCGATGCTGATCGCCGTGGCGCCCAGGCCCTGAAGGCCGGCCCGCGCCACCGCGCGGAGGTCCATGCCTGCACCCAGGCCCACCACGCTCAGGGCGAGCATGCGGTGGGGCAGCTTGCGGGTGACGGCCGCGTGGGGGTTGCCGACGAGCAGGGCCAGCGCGCAGCCGCCCACGAGGGCCAAGCCACCCGAGGCGCCCGGCAGCAAGCAGAGCAGGGCCCCGAGCGGCACCAGCCACCGGCCCAGTGCTTCGCGTCCTGGAGAAGAGACCGCAACCATCTTCGTGTTGGCCACTCCCGTCGTCAGGCACGGGCGGGCCGCTTTCATGCAGCCGGGAGGCGCCGGCGTCAACGCCCGCGGGGAGAGGGAGGGGGCGAGGTCGCGCCCTGAGCCTGGCGACACCTGCACCGCTCCGCAGGCGGCACGCGGGCGAGCGCCTGCTCGATGTGGGCGCCACAGCCGGCCCACGTCGGCTTGCCACAGCTGGGACAACGGACTTGTGCGCACATCGGCGGCTCTCCTGGAGCGGACCTTCGTGAGAGCCAGCCGCGTGGAATTCGATTCGCGGGCCGCGCTACTGCCCACGGCGGCGCCAGGCGGACCAGAGCGGCGTCCCATCGGGCTCGCGGAGCTTGAGCACGTCGTCGCCGCGCTGCACCTCCGTGGCGATGACTGAGGGCGTCTTGTCGATGGTGACCTTGGAGCCCGTCACCCGGATGGTCTCGTTGGCCTTGAGTTGAAGCTCCTGGTTCTCGATGAACCAGCTCGGCCCGAGGTGCACGTCGAAGTTGCCTTCGGCGGTCTTGAGCGTCACGTGGGTCCCGGTCATGTTCATCCCGCGGTGGGGGACCTTCCGGACCTCGGTGATCGTGCCCTCGAGGGTGGTCACCGTCTTGGGGTCGAAGTACTGCATGTACATGGCGCCGGGACCGCGACCGCCTCGACCACCACCAGGGGGCCCCATCTGTGCGGCCGCCGAGAGCGGGAGCAGGGCGAGAAGGGCAATGGACCAGGTACGCAGCATGGCGTCCTCCAGGAAGATGGATTGGACCTCGGCCACCCGAAGAGCATCCGCTGTGCCAGCCTGCGGACCTGTCGGACAGCCGCGAGGTCGCTGGTGCCACGCGCTGCCGGCGCGCACGGCATGCGCGGTCCGGGTCGCACCACGCAACGTTCACGTCCAGAGGGCGTGCGGCCTGGCGAATCGAAATCGCACGGACCTGGCTCTGACCTGGCATTGCTGCAGCGGCATTCGTGTTAGCGGGGAGTCATGAACGAGAACTGGATCTTCTACGCGGTCGTGGTGGGCATCTTCGTGGCCTTCACGGTCTTCAAGCGCCTCGGCCAGATCGGCGGCGAGCGCGCGCATGCGCTCGTGCAGTCGGGCGCCAAGCTGGTGGACGTGCGGACGCCCAGCGAGTTCCAGGCCGGGCACATCCCCGGCGCGGTGAACGTGCCGCTGCAGGAGCTCGGCTCCCGCGCGGGTTCGCTCGGGGAGAAGACGCGCCCCGTCGTGCTCTACTGCGCCAGCGGCGCGCGCAGCGCCATGGCGCGCTCGAGGCTCAAGGGCCTGGGCTTCACCCAGGTCTTCAACCTCGGCGCGATGAGCCGCTGGTAGCGACCTGCCGTTGGACAGACGCGGTGTGAAACGACGAGGTTCACTCGCGTCGTTCTGACGCTCACATGAAGTTGCGCGTGTGCAGCGACGAGAGCGCGGCCGCGTCGTCGCTCGTGAAGCCGAGCCGCTGCAGGCGCTGACGCCGTCCAGCGTCCATGTCTGCGACGAGCGAGACCACGGCCGCGTGACCTTGTCGCAGCGCCTGCGGCTCCCACGATCCCGCCGCGAGCAGCACGAGCGCGTCGAAGACCTCGGCGTTGAGCCCGGCGGTGTTCGCGAGCGCGGCGTGTCGCCGCTCGACCGCAGCCGCGAGCTTCTCTCGCAGCGACGGCTCCTGCTCGAGGTGCTGCCCCAGATGCGCGAGGCCGAACGCCACATGCCGCGCTTCGTCCTGCCCCGCGAGCCTCGCCACCGCGCGCGTGCACGCATCCGGCGCGTGATCGCGGATGAACGCGAGCAGCGAGAGAAAGCTCCCTTCACCGAGCACCGAGAGCAGAAAGCTGGCGATGGCGAAGTCCGGCTCGTCGAAGAGCGTGGCGAGCGACGCCTGGCCGCCCACCGTCGAGAGCCCGAGCTCGTTGCGCCGCAGCCGCGCCCGCCTCGTGAAGACCTCGATGTGCCGCGCTTCGTCGGCGGCCTGGATGGCGAGCAGCTGCATCACCTCGCGAAAGTGCGGATGCAGCTTCGAGAGGAATCGGGTGGGCACGAGCAGCGCCGCCGTCTCGTTCTCGATGAGGTAGGTCATCACCTGCACGACCGCGTCTTCGACCTCGGGCGGATGCGTGACCGGCGCGTCCCACGGAATGGCGGTCTGGGGATCCCACTGCGCGGCGGCGGCTTGCGCGTAGAGCCGCGCGGCGTCGTCGGCCCAGAGCTCACGCTTGTTCACGAGCGCGAGGTCGAGCACGGGCACGCCGGCTTCCACGAGCGCGCCACGCGCGGCGAGTCCCCACGTCTTCGGCGCGCGCTCGGACGGCGCGTCGATTTGGCCTGCGCGCTCGGCGCCGACGCGACGATCGTGCGGCCCTCGCGTGACGACGTTTCCTGCGCACGCGTGCCCCTTCGCGCGGCACCAGGCGGGCAAGTCGACGGCGAGCGTCGGCGCGGTTCCGACCACGCGAACCTCGGCCGCGCTCGCGAGCGCCCGCGCGACGAGCAGGTGCCCGCCCTCGTCGAAGCCGAGGTCGCCGAGGTCCACGGTGGTCATCGCACGGCCAGCCAAGGGTCGAGCGTGTGGAACCGCTCCACGGCACGCTCGAGCAACGCGTAGCCCTTGGTGCGACCGGGCAGCCAGGCCTTGAGCCCTTCGAGATCGAGCAGCGGCCTGACCTGAGGGTCGTCGTACGACATGCCGAGCAGGAGCTCGCGGAAGCGCTGGGTCTCGGGCGGACCGCCGTCGAGCACGGTCATGTTGCAGTGATCGTAGAGCCCGGTCTGGTGAAGCACGCGCGTCGCATTTGGCGCGAGCAGCCCTTCGCGCGCGAACGCGAGCCGGTTGCCGTCGATGAGGCACGCCGCGTCGACCTTGCCCGCGAGCAGCGCCTTCACCGCGTCGCGCTCGCCGCCGATGTGATCGCCGTGCTTGCCGAGCAGCACGTCATGGCGCTGTACCTCGACGTCGCGACCTGGCTCGACTCCCGCGTCGGAGAGCGCCAGCAGCGGGATGAGCGTGGCCTGGGGCGAGTCCGCCGCGCCGACGCCGATTCGCTTTCCGCGCAAGTCGGCGATCGATTTCACCGGCGAGTCTGCGCGCACGAGGATGACGCTCGTGAGGTCGCGATCGGTGTCGCGCATGGCGATGGCCTGCGCGGTGCGGCCGTGCTTCTTCGCGAGCCGCTCGACTTGAATCCACGCGAGCGGGGAGTTCCACGCCACGTGCACGTCGCCGCGGAGGTGCGCGTCCACCTGGCGCTCGTAGCTCGTGTAGAGCACGTAGTCGAAGCTCAGGCCGCGCTCGGCGAACCAGGCGCGAAAGCCGTCCCAGATGGTGACCACTTTGGCGTCGTAGGCGACGGCTCCAAGGATGAAGTCGCTCATGGCTGCCTCAGAAGAGCGGCAATCCGCAGACGGCCTTCCCGATGAAGTCGTACAGCACGTCGGTGGTCGGACCCATCACCAGCGCCGCGCGTGCGTCGCGGAAGATGCGCTCCACGCCGGCGCCGTCCTTCCGGAACGCCGCGCCGCCGCCCACGCGCATGGCCAGGTCCGTCACCTCGGCGGAGGCCTCACCCGCCGCGGCCTTGCTCTCCAGCACGCGCAGCATGGTGTCCGGACGGCTCGACGCGATCGCCGCGAGCGCGTCGGCGTTGAGCGCCTTGGTCTGGTCGGTCTTGATGCGCATGCGCGCGATGAAGGCGCGCGCGGTCGGCAGGTCGGCGATGGAGCTGCCCGCGTGTTGGAACGACGTGCCCGACGCGTGCTTCGCCGTCCGCTGCACCGCCGCTTCCATCAAGCCCGCGGACACGTTCGCGGAAAGCACGTTGAACCAGGGCAGCACCACGCCCATCATGATCCCGAAGCCTGCGCCGTCGCCGCCGAGGCGATTCGCGGCGGGGATCTTCGCGGCCTCCGCGGTCACCGGCGCCGAGTCGTTGCCGTTGAGGCCGATGCCGCTGAACGTCCCGTCGACACGAAGGCCCGCGGTGTTGCGCGGCACGAACCAGAGCGTGGAGAGCTCGCTGCCCGCGGTGGGCTTGCTCGACCACACGTAGCTGTCGGCGTGGTGCGCCGAGGTGACGAAGCTCTTCTTGGCGGAGACTTTCACGTCGCTGCCGTCGACGGTCGCCGTGCCCAGCGCGGCCCAGAAGTGGCTGCGCGAGCCGGCCTCGGAGAAGGCGAGGGTGGTGAGGTGCTTGCCCGCGGCGATGGCCTGGCGCGTGTCGAGCGAGCCGTGCGCCTCGATGACCGCGGTGCCGCAGTAGTGCATGCAGAGGACCATGGCCGTGGAGCCGCACTCGCGCGCGAGCCGCTCGACGACGACGGTGGCCTCCGCCAGGCCCTTGCCCTGACCGCCGACGTCCTTGCTGCTCACCAGGCCGAGGAGGCCGGCGGCGCGGAGCGCGTCGATAGACCGGGTGGGAAACTCGCCGCGATCGACCTCGGCGGCGTGGCTGGCGACGACGGCGGCGACAGACTCGAGCTGCTTCTCGAACTCGTTCGACATGTGCACTCCAGATGCGGCGCGTGGCCGCAGCCTGGAGGCGCCGCGGTCACCCGTCGCAGGGAAGGGCTCCGGTCACGCCGGAGCACAGGGGGACTCAGCGGAATCGCATGCGTGGGAAGTTAGCTGGAACCCGGTCGGCGCGCATCGAGATGTTTCTGGTCGCCGGTGAGAGGGCGCATCTCTCGAGGCCCACCTCCGGGCATCACGCGGGAGGGTGCTGCTCGAGCTTCCGAAGGGCTCGAGTTGAGCCGAGGTGGGCAGAGGGCTCGTGTCGGCGTCCATTCGCGACCCGAAGCTTGATGCGCAGCGTCGTTCCCGAGTTGATCTGCGAGTCGATGGTCAACGCCCCGCCGTAGGCGTCGACGATGCGCTTGACGATGGCCAGGCCCAGTCCCGTCCCGACCTCGGTGCGCGTGCGCTCCGCTCTGTAGAACGGCTCGAAGGCATGCCGGGCGTCCTCCGCCGACATTCCCAAGCCGTTGTCTGACACGCGCAGCTCATACACGTCGTCCAGGATTTGCCCCTGGATCTGGATTTCGGGCGCGACATCACGGCGCCGGTACTTCAACGCGTTCTCGACGATGTTCCACAACGCCTGGCGTAGAAGCCCAGCGGCACAGACCACCTCAGCCGACTCCACGGAGGCGGACAGCGTGCCCCCCTCGCTCGAGAGCTGCGGGGACAGCTCATCTCGCACGAGCGCGACCACCGCGGACGGATCACACACGGCGTCGTGAAGCTCCGAGCCGATGCGAGAGAGCATCAACAGATCCTGGATGAGGATCTCCATCCGGGTGACGCCCCGCTGAAGCAGAGCGGTCGTCCCGAGCTCCTGAGGCGCGCGCTCCGCCAACCTTCCGGCCGCGAGGTTGACCACGGTCAGCGGCCCCCGGAGATCGTGTGCCACCCGCCCGGAGAAGGAGTCCAGCTCGCGATTCCTCTCTTCGAGCGCATGGGCCAGCTGGAGCAGCTCTGCTTCGCGGCCTCGAATGAAGCGGCTCAGCACCACGGCGAGCACGACGCCGACCGCCAGACCGGTGGCCGTCAGGCCGACCATGAGCCAGAGGGCGTGCCGTTGCTTCGTCGCGGTCTCGGCGACCTCGCGCTGGGCCGCGGCTTGGTTGATGCCCACCAGCTGATCAATCTCATCGTCGATGTGCTCGAAATCGTCCTGCAAGGCCTGCATCTGGGCCCGCGCCTCTTCGGGATGGTTGTGCCTGGAGAGCTCGAGCGCGTGTCG
The DNA here is from genome assembly GCA_018266075.1 of Deltaproteobacteria bacterium. Classification (GTDB taxonomy): domain Bacteria; phylum Myxococcota; class Myxococcia; order Myxococcales; family SZAS-1; genus SZAS-1. The sequence continues at coordinate 60,694 of JAFEBB010000012.1, forward strand.
GAGCGGGGCGCGGAGTGCCTGCGCCTCGTGCTGCACCCGCGTCCAGGTCTCGTGCTCGCCGGGGAAGGTGGCGATGGGCTCGTAGGCGAGCGCCGCCACGTCGAAGTCCGCGTTCACGTCGGCGAGCTTCTGCTCGATGCGGCGGATCTCGTCGGGGTTCTTCTCGGCGATGCGGGCGTCGATGAGCAAGCGCTCCTGATCGATGTCCGCATCGAGCCGGGAGACCATCTCGATGCTCACCAGGGCGTCCTCCACGATGACCCGGCTCGACCGGAGCGCGGCCCGCATGTCCAGAAGGGCGACCACGTTCGAAACGAGGAAGGCGATGAGGATGGCAGCCAGGGCGGCACCGAGCAGCCAGCCTCGAGGCTCGTGCGCACGTCCAAGGGTCGCCAACACGCTCGCCTTCTCTGCTTCCTGCGGAAAAGTCCCGCAGTCTGACGGTGCGCATCAGGGGTGGCGGCGATCAGTCCAAGATTCCTCGAGTGCAGGCGCGCAGGCGACCGCTCCGGGCCTTGAAAAGGTGATGCCCAGGACGAAGACCACGAGCCCGCGGAGCACGGCCGCCTCTTCGCGGTCGCCGAGGACGACACAGACGCCGCCGCAGGCGAGCAGCAGGACGGTCATCGCGTCCTTCGCCAGCTCGACGAGGGCGAGGACCAGGTTGCTGCGGTCCTCGCCGGAGAGAGCTCGAGGCGTCGAGCCGCCTCCTGCTCGGTGGGCCGCCATCCATTCCGGCCGTCGACTCGACAGGCGTTGCGCCTCGAGCGGGCCTCGCGCCTTCGAAGCACGGGAGCGGCCGAATCGATGGCAGCGGTGCGCGCAGGTGCTGCTGCCGCAGCGCGGACTGCCGCCGACCCAGCGAGCCCGCAGCCGAGCGCGGCCGCCAGGGCGAATCTCTCACGAGAGGCTCCGCCCGCGGGCCTGATGATGCGATGCAGGGGCGTGCCGTTGGCCGCCCGCGTGACGCCTCGTGCATGGGCTGGAGAGGCGGGAGCCCGGGCCGCTTCCGACGGAAGGTCACCGACTCCCGGTCGAAGAACACCCGGTCGCCGGGCCCTGGCGCGTGACCGAACGTCGAGGTGAAGTGTCGAGCCTGATCGTCGAGGAGCGCCCTCATCGCGACCGTGAGTGGCACCTCGACCTCTCGGATCTTCCCGTCCTCGAGCCGCGTGACCTCGTAGGCGCGCTCCTTCTTCGGGGAGCACGCCTTGGCTTCCGACGGGTGCGAGCTGACGTCGCGGTTGCGCATCGAGGCTTCTCGTCGAATGCGGATGGAGGAGATCGCCCCAGGGACGACGGGCTCGCGTCCGCGGTTTCCGCTGGTCCCCCAAAGGGTCTACGGCGCGAACATCCGTCCCGAACGAGCGAATCAGGCCGTCCCAGCGACCGCGCGGCGCCGACGCCATCACGCTTCGCGGCGGTGGCGCTCCACGGCATCGGAGAGGCGCACGGCGTAGTCTTTCGCGCGGGCACGTCGATCGTTCTGGGCGATCACATCGTCTGAAACCTGGGGCGGCAAGCGCGCGGTGGTGCAGCTCGCGCACAGCGGCCGACCGCGTGCATCGCACCATTGCCAGGGGACTCCGGATTCTCGAGGAGTGCCACACGCGCTGCAGGAATGTCGCATCGGGTCGGAGGTGGCGGCGCCACGGATTGCGGCGTGGCCACGCTTGGACAACGAACCGATTGGAAATCGGAGGCGCACGGCCTTCTCCGTTCTCACCGCATCGGCACGACGCCGCCGTCGCTGCCACTTGGCACGAAGGCTGGGTCAACCGAGGCGCTGGGGCGGGCTGGGCGAACGTGCTTCAGCGACCCCGGACGAGGGACAGCAGTCCGGCCACGGTCATCACGCCCTCGATGAGCCGCACGAACACACGCTCGGGCAGCCGGTCGACCAGGCGCCGGCCAGGGTGGAGGCGACCCATGGGCCCGCGGCGACGAGGAGCGCAGCTTCCGGCCCGATGTGGAGGATCGTTGGCATGAGGCGCGGAGGCTTCTCGCTCCTAAGGGATGACCGTCACGTGGGCGAGCTCTCGCGATGGTGGCGGTGCCGCCCCCGCCCGGTTCATGCGCCGCTGATTTGCTCACCCTGCCGGTTGGCGCTACTCAACCCAAGCACAGCTTCAAACGGCATCGCCCGGCACTCCCCATGCAGACCTCCGCCGCGTTGTTCTTCACCGTCTTCGGCGTGATCTTCGTCGCTGAGCTGCCCGACAAGACGGCGCTCGCCGCCCTCATCCTCGCCACCCGCCACCGCGCGCTCCCCGTGTTTCTGGGGGCGGCGCTCGCACTCATCGTCCAAAGCATCATCGCGGTGATCGCCGGCGCGTTCATGGCGCGCTTGCCCACGCGCGTGGTCCACGTGGGCTCGGGGCTCCTGTTCATTGGGTGCGCGATCCTGATGTGGATCCGCAGGCACGAGGAGGAGGAGGTCACCACGAAGGTGGAGGAAGAGGCCGGCTTCTGGAGCGCGCTCTGGACGGTCTTCATCGTGGTCTTCGTGGCCGAGTTCGGCGACCTCACCCAGATTGGCACGGCAGGCTTCGCGGCCAAGTACAACGCCTGGCTCACGGTCTTCCTGGCCTCGAGCCTCGCGCTGTGCTCGGTGGCGGGCCTGGCGGTCGTGGTGGGAAACCGTGCGGGCAAGCTCCTCGATCCCACGCTGACCCAACGGGTGGCAGCCGTTGTGTTCGCAGGTGTGGGCGTGTTGCTCGCGGTCGGAGTCTTCTGAGGGGCGCGTCCACGGCCGTCCTTCGTAGGCCGAGCAAGGAACTGTGAACACCCGTTGCCCATCCCGGTCTTGTCTACGGGTTGGCACCTCTGGATACCGGCCCCATTCCGCCCGGCGCTCGGTCCGCTGACAGGTGGGGGCGAGCTGACCGCTGTTGCGGCACGACTGCGGAAGGCACGTCGGCTTCGAATCAGGTTGGCGCAACGGGGGAAGGCTTTCGAGTGTCTTGGGTCGGGTGAGAGCGCCGGGGGCGAGGGTGTTGACGTGGCCAACGCGCCATTCAATCGCGATCTGCTCGCGTCCCTCGCAGAAGCCCACCTCACAGGGCTCGCCCAGGTGCTGGCCGTCGGCTCTCCCGGGGCGAGGCGCGAGCTGTGGGTGAGGTCGGGCAGTCTTGTCGGCACCCGCTCAGAGTTTGTTGAGGACCGGCTTGGGGACTTGCTGGCCGCACGAGGCAAGCTCGACCCGGACCTGGTCGGCTCCATTGGCGCGGTTGCCCGGGCCTCTCACCTCAAGCTCGGTGAGCTCCTCATCCTCGAGGAGCTGATCACGGCCTCCGAGCTCGCCACCGCGCTGGACGAGCAGGTGCGCGTGGTCTTCGCCCGTGCGCTGTCGACACCAGGGCCCGTCGCGGTCTCCGACGCGGGGAGTGCAGCAACGGAGCACACGGTTCGGTTCTCCATCGGAGAGACGATGTTGGCAGCGTTTCGACTGGACGTTCCGTTGGAGGTGGTCAGCGGGTTCGTGCACGCGATGCTCGACGAGTCGGTCAAGCTCCACGCGACGGCCGCACAGCTCGACGCCCTCAAGCTGCGTCCCGCAGAGCTTCGGCTGGTCCGTCAGCTTGGTACCGGAGCCTCCGGGCTGGCTTCTACCGATCTCCCGGCGCGGACCGAGCAGGAGATCCGACTGCTCGGGGCGCTGGTGGCGTTGGGGCTGCTCGCCTAGCTCGAGCCTCGCGCCTGGCGCGGACCTGGTCGGAAGCCAACGTTCAATGCGCGGCCGGCGGTGACCGCGTCACTTCAGTTGAACGAGATTCCGAGGCTCCTGAACCGTCGTTCAATCTCCGCAGACTCAATCTTCTTCCGTTCTCGCGGCAGAGCCGCATCGGGTGTGGTTGCATCCTTCAGGGCGCGGCTCTTCTGTCCACACGCCGGCGCGGCGTCCCTCGATGGCCTCGGAAATTCGCGCGGCGTCATCAGCCGTGCGGGTGATTCATCATCTCGTGCATCATCGGACAGCCCTCGCGGTTCATCCGCGCGGCGTGCTCCTTGGCGTGCGCCTGGAGCGACTGGAGCTGCGCAGGATCCTTCGGCTTGAGGGTGAGGCGCGCACCGCCCTCGATGTCCTCGACCGAAGCGGTCGCGGCGTGCATCACCTTCATCTCCGCGGCCATCTTCTCGTCGCCCATCGGCTTCGCTTGTCCACCCGGGCCTTGCCCAGCCGCGGGGGCGGACGACCCACCCATCATTCCGTCCTGGCCGTGCATGTGGTTGTGCATCTCCGCCATCTGCCGCACGCGGTTGCGAAGGTCCGCCACGTCGCCCGTGGTCGTCTTGAAGTCGAGGGCAACCCCGCCCGCGACGTCCGTGGCCTGAACCGTCGTGCCCGAGACCGCCATCGGACACATCTCGGCCATCTTCTCCGTGCCGTGCTTGCCAGCGTGGTGTGGACTCGTCGTGTCCGTCGTCGGGCTCGATGGCGACGGTGACTCGGCCGTTGCAGCGAGCGCTGTGCACCACACGCTCCCAGCCATGGCGATGACTGCACCCAGGAAGGTTCTCACTTTCATGGTCGATCCCCTCTCGAAATCCGGCCAACAACGAAGCACCGCTCGTGCCATCGAGTTGCCGGCCCTCCGGTCGATCGTGCTGGCATCCCCCGAAGGACTCATCCAGCGCTGAAGCGCACCCCGTGCGCATCGCCCGTTCGCTGCGCAAGCCGTGCACTGAACCGGCTGCGTGGAGCGCGTCCCCGATATGGCGGCCGGCTTGCACTGCTCGAGCGCATGCCCACCATCCGAAACGAATCCGAGCGGGCACCGCGCAAGCCCGACCCGCGCCGGGAGCCCATGAGCCTGGTGCCCGGGCCCAGCCGGCTCACGAAGCTGTTGGCCATTTCGCTCCTGCTTGCGCCGCTCGTTCACTCCTTCGTCATGAACACCGGTCTGGTGAAGATGGCCCGGCCGCTCACCTACACGGCGTTCAAGAGCGAGGTGATCGCGGACCACGTGAAGTCCGCGCAGGTCGCGCCGACGTGGATTCGCGGTCAGATCCAGGGCACGGGCGACAAGCAGCCCGTCGCCTATGAAACCCACCGCGTGGACGATCCGAAGCTGCTCGAGGACCTCCAGGCCCACCACGTCGACGTGGACGGGACCAGCGGGGAAGGCACCTTCGACAAGCTCTTCGGCTGGCTCGTACCCGTGGCCATTCCGCTGATCCTGCTCTTCTTCGTCGGTCGGGCCATGTCCCAGCGGCAAGGTGGCATGGGCTCGATGATGGCTGCGGGCCAGAGCAAGGCGCGCGTCTACATGGAGAAGGAAATCGAGGTGCGCTTCACCGACGTCGCTGGCGTGGACGAGGCCAAGGTCGAGCTGCAAGAGGTCGTCGAGTTCCTGAAGACGCCCGAGAAGTTCGCGCGGCTCGGCGGGCACGTGCCCAAGGGCGTGCTGCTGGTCGGCCCGCCGGGCACCGGCAAGACGCTGCTCGCACGCGCTGTCGCAGGCGAAGCGGGCGTGCCGTTCTTCAACATCAGCGGCAGCGAGTTCGTGGAGATGTTCGTGGGCGTGGGCGCCGCACGGGTGCGCGACTTGTTCACGCGCGCCAAGGAGGCTGCGCCCTGCATCATCTTCATCGATGAGCTCGATGCCCTCGGCAAGGCGCGCGGCGCGGGCCCCATGGCCCACGAGGAGCGCGAGCAGACGCTCAACCAGCTGCTGGTGGAGCTCGACGGCTTCGACCCGCGCGTGGGCGTGATCCTCATGGCAGCCACGAACCGCCCGGAGATCCTCGACCCGGCGCTGCTGCGCGCAGGACGGTTCGATCGCCAGGTGCTCGTCGACCGCCCAGACAAGGCCGGCCGGCTGGCCATCCTCAAGCTCCACGCGCGCAAGATTCGAATCGAGAACGAGGCCGAGCTGGACGCACTCGCGGGGCTGACTGCGGGGATGGCAGGCGCCGACCTGGCCAACGTGATCAACGAGGCCGCGCTGCTCGCCGCGCGACGCGGTCGCGAGATGGTGGGCAAGAGCGAGCTCTCCGAAGCGGTGGAGCGCATCGTCGCGGGCCTGGAGAAGAAGAGCAGGGTGCTCCGACCCGAGGAGAAGGAGCGCGTCGCGTTCCACGAGGTGGGTCACGCGCTGTTGGGGCTCGCGTTCCCGGGGCTCGGTGCGCTGCAGAAGATCTCCATCATCCCGCGCGGGATCTCGGCGCTGGGCTACACGCTCCAGGTGCCCACCGAGGATCGGTTCCTCATGACCAAGCCCGAGCTCGAGCACAAGATTGCCGCGCTGCTCGGCGGTCGCGTGGCGGAGGAGCTCATCTTCGGTGAGGTCTCCACCGGCGCTCAGGACGACCTGCAGAAGGCCACGCGGCTCGCGCGAAGCATGGTGGTCCACTACGGGATGGGCGAGGCGCTGGGTCTGGCCACGGTCGAACCGCGGCATGCGGGGTTTGTGGAGCTTGAAGGTCCCGAGGCGCTCGGCCCGAAGCTCGCTGCCGCCGCGGATGATGAAGTCCGCAAGATCCTCGACGAGCAGCACGAGGTGGCTCGCAGGATCCTCACGAAGCAGGTGGCCACGCTCCGCGAGGCGGCCCAGCTGCTGTTGGCACGAGAGACGATCACCGGCGAGGAGATCGCGGCGCTCGGCTCAAACCACACAGTCCCACCCGATGGGCAGGCCAGCGACGGGGCAGCCGCACTCTAGCCGGACGCGATGGTCTTCCCTCGCGTCGCGCTCGCGGACGCGCAGCGCCTGCAGCTCCTCGTGGCCCGCCGCGTAGAGCATGCGCGCAGTCAGCGCCAACTCCACGTTCCCTCGAACCCGCCGCAGGCACTCGAGATGCAGACGGGCGGGTGTGGAGGTGCACCATGAAGACGCTCTCGAAGTGGCTCTGCCTCGCTGTCCTGTCCGGCGGGTGCTCAGGGGCCACGGCAACGGCCCCCGACTCGACGGCTCTGGACCGGACCGCACAGGCACTTCATACGGCTGTGGCCACACACCGGGCCAACGCGGCGGGCGCAGCGACGCCGGCCGACTGCAAGACGGAGCTCGACCGCTACCAGGCCCAGGTCAGCCCGATGGTTGGTCAGCTCGAAGACGGTGGCGCCGCCTTCGACGCTTGCATGGACGACCTGGGCCACCCCGCGGGCGCCGACCTGGGCCAGACCTGCGTCTCGATGCACGACGAGCTCGCTCAGTACGCATCGCAGGCCTGCACCTTCACGGACATGACCCGGAACCGCCAGCTGGATGGGCAGCACTGCGATCGCATGGACACGTTCGCCGCGCACGTGCGCGACCGAGTCCAGGACATGGACCACATGGGGCCCGGCGGAGGAATGATGGCGACCGGCGCAGGGTGCAGCCCGATGACGGGCATGACGCGCTAGCCCAGCGGGCACCGCTCACGGCCGCTCCACGGGGTGCGCCTCCGTGCCTGGAGGCGCTTGGTACCAACCCGGATCCTGGTCGCCGTCGAGGTGCTCACGCACCTTGAGCAGCGTGAACATCCCGCCCATGCCCACCGCGCCGTAAGGCCCTTCACCCGCCATCATGGGCAGGGTGTTCGTGGGGCCGCCCATGTGCATCTCCTCCATCTCGGCCATGCCCTCCTTCCCCATGGCCATGTAGCCCGGCAGCAGCGTGCGAACCTTCGCTTCGACGCCCTGCTGATCGACGCCGGTCATGTTCGGCAGGTCGTGCGCCATCTGGTTCATGGCGTGGTGGTTCTTGTGGCAGTGCATGGCCCAGTCGCCCGGGTTGTCGGCCACGAACTCGATGTCCCGCGTGGTCCCCGGGGGCACGTTCACCGTGGTCTCCGGAAGCTGCGCCGCGGGGGGAATCGGTCCGCCGTCGGTGCCTGTCTCCACGAAGTGCAGCCCGTGGATGTGGATGGGGTGGCTGTCCATGGAGAGGTTCGCGATGCGAACGCGCACCCTTTCGCCCTTCTGGGCCAGCAGCGGTGTGGTGCCGGGATACGCGCGGCCGTTGAAGGTGAAGACGTTGAAGTCGCTCATGGTGGCCGGGTTCGGCCGCGAAGCCCCCGGCGGCACGTCCCACTCGTGCAGGAAGATGGCGAAGTCGCGATCGATGCGCTGCTTCTCGGCCTTGGGGTGGATGATGAAGAAGCCCTCCATGCCCAGCGCCATCTGCGTCGTGTCATCGACGTGCGGGTGGTACATCTGCGTGCCGTGCTGCTTGAGCGTGAACTCGTAGGCGTAGGTCTCGCCGGGCTTGATCCACTTCTGGTTCACGCCGGAGACGCCATCCATGCCGTTGGGCAGGATCACCCCGTGCCAGTGGACGCTGGTGGGCTCGGGCAGCTTGTTGGTGACCAGGATGCGGACGCGGTCGCCCTCGATCGCCTCGATGGTCGGTCCGGGTGACTGGCCGTTGTAGCCCCAGGCATCGATGACCATGCCCGGAGCGATCTCCTTCTTCACCGGCTCAGCGATGAGGTGGAACACCTTCACGCCGTGGTCCAGGGTCCACGGGAGTGAGCTGCCGTTGGGCGTGACGGTGCCCACGTAGTTCGCGCCCGATGAGAAGGGCTTGGCCGCACTGCCGACGGAGGGAACGACGAGCAGGAGTGCGATGAGCAGGCTCTTCATGGGGTCCTCGAGGTCGACGTCGCGGCGAGCTGCGGCGCTGGGAGGTTGGTGCTGGCGGTCGGCGCGCTCTCGGGCGCGGGCATGCGGCCGCCGAGCGTGCGCTCCAGGTTGGTGCGCGCGAGCCAGTAGTCGCGAACGGCGTCGAGGTAGTCGCGATACGCCGCGACCTCGCTCTGCTTGGCCTGGAGCAGGCCGAACACACCGAGCAGCATGGCGTTGTAGTGCTGCTGCGAGAGCTTCACGGCCCGTTCGCGCAGCGGCAGGAGCACCTGGCGGTAGTGCTCGGCGACGGAGCGTGCCGCGAGCAGCCGGCTGCTGGCCACGCGCACTTCGGAGCGGATGTCGATGGCCAGCTCGTCCTGCTTCGCGCGCGCCTGGCGAAGCTGAGCCTCCAGCTTGGCGATCCGCGCCTGGTGCTGGTCGAAGATGGGCAGCTCCAGGCTCAGGGTCGGCCCCACGACCTTGTTGCCCTCGGGATCCCGCTCGGCTTGAACGCCGACGTCCAGGTTGGTGAGCAACCGCGTCCCCGAGGCCAGAGCCAGGGCCTGTGCCACGGATTCGGTCTCCGCGCGCGTGGCGGCGAGGTCCAGCCGCTGGCGAATCGCGGCCGACTCCAGGTGCTCCAGCGCGACCTCTTGCGCGGGCAGCTCGGGCAAGGGCGCCGCCACCTTCCACTCGGCCTCGTGGCCCCAGACGCCGAGCAATCGGGTGAGCGACTCGCGGGCCTCAACGGTCTCCAGCTCCGCGCGGGCGAGGTCGAGCCGCGACTGCTCGTACATCGCCTGGCGACCGGTGAGCTCCAGCTCGCTGATGTTTCCTGCGGTGTACTGGCGCTGGGCCAGCTCGGCCGACGCGCTCTCCGCCTCGACGATGGCGCGCCAGAGCTCGGTCGCCTGCTGCGCGCCCTGGACTCGCACGAAGGCGCCGCGCACGTCGAACGCGAGCTCGAGGACCGCGGCACCCACGCTGAGCTTGGCGCGCTCCAGCTCGCGCTCGGCGAAGCGCTTTCGCAACGGAAGGGTGAAGAGGCTGAGGAAGTCTTCGGTGAGCGAGCCCGCGAGGGAGTTGCCGCCGGTCGCGCCGACGTTGAAGCCGATGCTCCCCGCGAACGAAGGGTTCTTGAGCAGCCCGGCCTGGACCAGGTCTGCCTGCGCGACGCCCACACTCTCGTAGACCTGCTGCAGCTTGCGGTTGCGGAGCAGGGCGACCTGCACCGCGGCGTCTGTGGTGAGGTCCTTGGCGAGCAGCTCGCGCACGCGCCGATCGACCTCTTCGTCGTCGGGTGAGTGCTGGTCCCAGTCGGGCGCCTGGCCACCTCGGGCCTGAACGAGCTGGGCCACCTCGGCGTAGCCCTGCTTCGGCGAGGTCGAGGCGCAGCCGGTCACCGTGACCAGTGCGATGGGCGTTGCCCAGAGGAGCGCCGGCCTCATGGCCCACCTCGCCGAACCATCTGCATTCCGCACCGCGGGCACTTCCCGGGATGGTCCGACGTGACGTCCGGGTGCATCGGACACGCGTAGACCGCGGAGGCCTGACCCGCATCGGGCGTGGCCATCGGATCCATTGCACTCGAGCCCTCGTGGTGGTCTTGCGCGGGACCCGCATCGGGCGGCGCCGACTGCTGAGGGCGGGCCTCGCGCGTCAGCGCCGTGGATGGAGGCGGCAGCGCAGCTTCGGTCGCCACAGGGTTGGAGGGATCCTTCTCGGGTGGAACTTCAGGGACGGTCGCGGCACAGCCGCCGACCGCCAGGGCCAAACAGGCCCAAGCCAGATGACGCATCGAGCACCAGGAGCGGCGCTGAACATGATCAAAGCGCGTGCCGGTGCACGCACTTGGCTTCAGCGCATGGGAAGCCTGCCGAGGGCACGCGAGCGCCCTCGAGCCATCGCCTCAGCGGCGCTCAATTCAGCAGGGGCCTGTTGCGTTGGAGCGGCGGCGGTGAGGTCGCGTTCTCATCGGCGACGACCCGCAGCTGCGCCGACGCCGCGTACCCATCGGCGGGGAGCTGGACGACCGAAAGCTGCAGCTGTGGAGCTGGGAGCGAGCGGGCGTCGCTCGCGACCGGGAGTCGTTCGGCCGGCGCGCGCACGGTGCAGCAGGTGGCGCGCAGCGCAGACTGGCTATCCTTGTTCGCCTTGGCGCAGTGGGCGCACGCCGCGTGCTGCGACGGCACCACCCGCCCGTGGCACTCGATCGTGGCCATGGCCGGCACGGCCGACCAGGCGGTGAACGCGAAAGCCAGCGCGATGGCGAGCGGGCGGGAAGTCACGCGGGGATGGTAGCGACCGGGTCTCGTGGCCGCAAACGCAAGCTCTGCGCTACTGCGCGTCGGGCTCGCCCATCAACCCCATGTCGGCGTGCTCGAGGATGCGGCAGTGGTATCCGGGGTTATCGAGCGCGGTGCGCAGCTCGACCGCCGAGCCCGTCGTAACCATCACCGTGTCCTTCCACCCGCGGGCCGCGCTGTCGTCGGTCGGCAGGCTTCCCGGCGCCGTGACCAACTGGAAGCGCTGGCCGTGGATGTGGGACGGGTGCACCTCCAGGTCCGTGTTCTGGGAGCGGCTTCGGCCTCGGGCTGGTGACCGTGAAGCCGCTCCAGGTCCAAGATCAGCCGGAGCAGGGCTCCCTGTTGTCGGGGCGTACAACTGGAGGGCCTGCTCGGCCCCACCTGGTTAGTTCGGGTTGCGTCGCTCGAGCACACGCCGCCGCCGATTCCGGCGCACCACCGACGCGCTCAAAGCCGAGGGCCTCGGCGTGCTCACCACCATCGACGTCCAGGACACGCTCCAGAAGAAGCTCGACGCCAACTTTCGCAGGTTCGTGATCCACGGCGCGTGCAGCCCCGTGCTCGCGCAGCGCGCGCTCACCGCCGAGCTGGGCGTGGGCTTGCTGCCATGCAGTGTGACCGTGTTCCAGGGCGACGGCGACAGCGTGGTGGTCCAGGTGGTGAAACCCGCCGCCATGTTCGAGGTCATCCAGAAACCGGAGCTGGAGCCCGTTGCCCGCGAGGCCGACGAGCGGCTGAAGCCGCCAAAATCTAGATCGACTTCGAGGTGACGCGGAGGGACAGCACCTTCAGCGCATCATTCATGGTGAGCGAGCAAGCCGCCGAGACGCCGAGCGCGATTGCGCACCACGCGAGTGGAAGCGCCTGCAGCCCAGGCAGCCCGAAGGTCGCGGCGGCGGTGCCGGCCACGAGGGCGACGACCATCGACAAACTCAACGTCCCGCTCGGCCACGAGCGCCAGAACGCGCGCCGCTCGCGCAACGAAGCCAGCGAGAAGGTCGAGAAGCCGAGCAGGATGACGAAGCTGTACGTCTCGAGCAGCCCTTGCTGGTGCTCGAGATCGAGCGGCCGCCACGCGAGCGCGAGCGCGCCCGCCGCCTCCGCGACCATCGCCACGCCCACCGCGAGCGCTGCGGGCAGGAACCGGCGCAAGTCCCAGCGCTGGGGTTCGGGCGCGTCCGGGGTCCGATCGGTGGCCAGCGCGACCTTGGGGAAGTCGGTCACGAAGGTGAGCACCAGCATGCCCAGCGCGGAGATCACGAAGCGCCCGGTGACGAAGTAGGCGAGGGTGACGAACGACGCGCTGAAGAGGGTGCGGCTCACCTTGCAGAGGATCCAGGTGAGCACGCGCTGAAACACGCCGCGGCCGGTCTCCACGAGCTGCACCAGGCTCGCGAGGCCCTCGCCGGTGAGCACCGCGCTGGCCGCTCCGCGCGCGACGTCGGTGGCCTCGCGGACGGCCACGCCCACCTCGGCCTGGCGCAGTGCGGGCGCGTCGTTGACGCCGTCGCCGGTCATGCCCACCACGTGCCCCGCGGCCTGGAGCGCCTTCACCACCGCGAACTTGTCCTCGGGGAAGACCTCGGCGAGACCGCCGACGCGGGTCAGGAGCGCGGAGGCCGTCGCGCCGTCGGGACCGCTCTCGCGCAGCTCGCTGGCGTGTGCGATCGAGCCCAACCCCAACCCGCTGGCCACACGTTGCGCGACGGGCGCGGCGTCGCCGGTGAGCATGAGCACGCGGACGCCGCGCTCGCGGAGCTCGTGCACGAGCTCGCCTGCATCGGGTCGGACCGGGTCCTCCAGCGCCAGCAGGCCCACCAGCCTCAGCGGCTCGCCCTCGCGCGCGCCTGCGACGGCGAGGATGCGCTGACCTGCACCGGCGCTGTCGTGGCTGCGGCGATCCACGGAGGCCGCAGCTTCGCCCGTGAGCCCGCAGAGCGCGGTCAGGGTGTTCAGCGCACCCTTCACCGCGTGCCAGCGGACGCCGTCCTGAAGCGCGACGGCCTCGGTCCGGCGCGTGTCGGCGGAGAAGGGCTTGAAGTCGAGCTGCTCGAAGGTGGGAAGGCCACGTTGTCGCGCTCCCTCCAGCACCGCGAGGTCGATGGGATCGCGGTTGGCGTCCTGGGAGGCCATGGCCGCGAGCCGAAGCACCTCGGTCTCGGTCGCACCATCGAGGGGAATCGCGGCCACGAGCTGGAGCTGGTTGCGGGTGAGGGTGCCGGTCTTGTCCACGCACAGCACGTCCATCGACGCCGCGTCCTCCGTGGCGTCGAGCCGGGTGACGAGCACGCCCGCGCGCAACAGCTCCGCAGCGCCAAACGACATGCTCACCGTGAACATCACCGGCAGCGCGACGGGGATCGCGCTCATGAGCAGCACCAGCGCGAGCGGCGCGACCTGTGACAGCGGCAGCCCACGGACGAGCGCCATGGCCGCGGCCAACACCACCAGCGCACCCACCACGGCGAAGAGCCAGCGGACCACGCGCGCCGTGACAGCCTCGACGTGCGAGTGGGGCTTCGCGGTCCGCACCAGCTCGGCGGTCCGGCCGAAGAGGGTGCGCGCGCCCGTGCGCAGCACCACCGCCGTGGCCTCGCCGCGCCGCACCACCGACCCCGAGAACGCGGGCTGCGCTTCGCGAACCTCGACCTCGCGCGACTCGCCGGTCAGCGACGATTGATCCACCCGCAGCTCGCCCGAGACGAGCTGCACGTCCGCGGGGACGAAGTCTCCGGCGCGCAAGCGGATGACGTCGCCGGCGACCAGCTCGGCCGCCGGGAGGCTCGACCAGCTCCCCATCCTCAGCACCCGCGCCGTCACCCGCAGCCGGCTGCGCAGCGCCTCCAGCGCGGTGGCGGCGCGCCGCTCCTCGGAGAACGAGATGACCGCGTTCACCAGCAGCAGCAGGAGCGAGAGCACCAGGTCGGCGCGCTTGCCGAGGGCCAGCGAGAGCACCGCGATGAGCTCCAGCATCCACGCCGAGAGGCCCCAGAACTTCCGGGCGAGCTGGCGCAGCCGGTTGGGCTTCTCCTCGGACAGCTCGTTGCGCCCATCGCGCACCTGGCGCGTGCCGACCTCGTCGGGCGAGAGCCCGCGCGCGGGATCCACGGCCAGCGCCCCGAGCGTCTGCGCGAGCGGGGGCGCGTCGCGGAGGGCGTCGAGCTTGGGCTTCGCGTCGGCGGGCAGGGCCATGGCGGGGAGGCTGGGAAAGCAAGAGCGGGGCCCGCCTCCTGCCAACCCGGCACGCCTCCAGGGTGGATCAAACTTGCCACAGGGTGGCTCAAAACGAACCACCGGCGTGCACCTGGGTTTGCAAGGTGGTGATCAGCTTCCAGCTCAAGTTGGTCGCGGTCTTGCTACGCACTCCCCTCCGCGCGAGCTGGGGGACAAGCCGATGCCGAACGGAGCGCTCTCCAGGCCTGGGGCCTTTCGACGCCGCGTCGCCCGGCAGCTCACGCTCATCGTCCTGGGCTTCGTGGCCCTCGGCGCGCTCAGCGGGGTGCTGATCGCTGCCATGGGGCGGCGCGTGCGTCACATCACCGCGGAGACCGCACCGGACCTGAGCAACCTCTCCAGCCTGGCGGCCACGGACCTCGACGTCTCCCTCGCCGTGAGCTCGCCCAGGCCCGTCGCGGATCCGGGGAGGCGCGAGCGGCTCCTCAGGGATGCTGCGCGACTGGAGGCGCTGAGCGCAGAGCTCGCGTCGTCGGAGCACCCGAACGCCGTGGCCGCGCAAAGGTCGGTCGCGAGCGCCATACGCACGTGGCTTTCGGCGGGGCCGGAGCAGGAGGCCGCGCTGCGCGAGTCGTTGCGGAGCGCGCTGGGCGCTGCGAGCCAACCCACCGAGGAGGCCCTCGCGGCAGAAGTCTCCCAAGCGGTCCAGGACGACCGCGCCGCGCGGCAAACACTCGCCTGGCTCGCCGTGGGATGCGTGCTCTCGGTGGCGCTCGCTGCGCTCGCCGCATCCAGGCTGCTCAACACCCTGCTCGAGGCGCTGGAGGAGTTCGAGCGAACCCAGATGCTGCGGCGGGCCGAAGCAGAGTCGCGCGCGGCCGAGCTGGACCGCTTCGCGTCCACCGTGGCCCATGACCTGCGCGGACCGTTGACGTCGGTGTCGCTCGCCTTGCAGCTCGCGGCCCGCGAGCTGCGCACGCCCCGGTTGCGCGCGGCCGTGGAGACCGGGCAGAGGACCATCCGGCGCCTCGACGAGATGATCCAAGAGCTCCTTTGCTTCGCCCGGAGCGGCGGCCAGCCCGATCCAGGTGCCCACGCAAACGTGGCCGAGGTGCTCGCGCAGCTCGACCAGGAGCTGCAGCCGCGGGCGGAGGCCCAGCACGCTCACCTGCACGTGAAGCGTGCGGACCCGATGGAGGTGGCCATGGGGCCGTCGGCGCTGCGCTCGGTGATCGCCAACCTCGTGGAGAACGCGATCAAGTACCTGGGCGCCTCGCCCACCCGAGAGGTCGAGGTCGACGCCGCCGCGACCCCGGACGCGGTGGAGATCCACGTCGTCGACACGGGGCAGGGAATTCCCCCCGACAAGCTCGAGGAGATCTTCCGGCCGTTTCGCCGCGCGACGCAGGCAGGCAGCGGCTTCGGGCTCGGGCTGGCCACCGTGAAGCGGCTCGTGGAGGCCTATGGCGGCCGGGTGCGCGTGGAGAGCGAGGTGGACAAGGGCTCGGTGTTCACCGTGCTCCTCCCGCGCGCGCACGGGTGAGCGGGGCGAAGGAGGTTCGCGTCACTTGAGATCGATGATCGGCGTCGCCTTGCCCTCGTCGGCGATGAGCACCTTGGCGTTGCTGGACCGCGCGAGCGCGTCCATGGCCTTGATGCGCTCCAGCTTGAGCACGGCCTCCGTGAGGTGGGTCTGCACCGCTTGCTCGTACTCGGCGGTGGCCTTGGCGTCGATGCGCTTGGCCTCGGCGGCGCCCTGGGCACGACTCACGACCTGCTGCGCCTCGGACTTGGCCCGCGCCTGCTCGCGCTCGTTCGCCGCCTGGGCTTCGAGGGCCTCGCGCTCCACCTGGGCCTTGCTCTCGATGAGGTGCTGCTCGGCCTCCTGCTTGGTCTTCTCGATGATGAACTTCATCTTCAATGAGCTCTGCTCGGCCTCGAGCTTGTTGTTGATGGCCTGCTGAATGGCCACGGGCAGGGTGACGTTGCGGATGAGCACCGCCTCCAGCTCGATGTGCCGGCCCTTGATCACCTTGTCCACGCCCTCGCGGATCTCGCGCTCGATGGCGTCGCGCTGGGTCGAGTAGATCTCCTCGGGCTGATAGCGGCCCACGACGCGCCGGGCCTGCGAGCGCAGCGTGGGCCCGAGCAGCACCGAGTAGTAGTGGAGCCCCAGGTCCTTGTGCAGCGCCACGACCTCTTCAGGGACGATGTGGTAGCGGATCGAGGCGTCGAGCTGGATCTGCAGCCCGTTGGCGGCGAGCACCTCCAGCTGCTCGTCGCGCTCCTGCGAGCGCGTTTCGTAGACGGTGGGCCGATCGAAGAAGCCGATGGTGTACTGCCCTTCGTTGTAGACGGTGTTCTTCACGCCGTCGGTGGTCCAGAGCACGCCGACCTGTCCGGAGTCGACGGTGAGGGTCGAGCAACCTGTGCCGAGCATGAGGGGAACCACCAGCCAGGACCAACGGTTCATGACTGCCTCCAGTGCCGAGCGCTCCGGCTCAGCGTGAATTGCCACCTGATGCGAGGGTGAACTCCAGACCCAGCTCTGCGGTAAAGGCGTGCACGGTCTCGCCGTGAAGGAACGAGACCCAGTCGCGTGCCGAGAGGGAGAGCGCGAAGACCGGTCCGAACGGCACGAGCGCGCCCAGCGCTGGACCGCCAGCCACCGTCACCGAATCGCCGAGCAGGCCCGGGGCGACGAGGCCCTCGCCCTCGTACCAGGCCAGGCCGAACTGCGCCTCGATGAAGGGCTCGATGGGGAGCCCCGGGAACGCGTAGCGCGCGCCGCCGGTGAGGAGGTTCTGCCGGGGCGTGGGAAGCAGCAGCGCCGGTGAGCCCAGCGCGTCGAATCGAGAGAGGAGGGCCAGGCCGTTTCCGAAGGCGAAGCCCGCGTGCGCGCCGATGGCGAGGCCGACCTGCGGATCGAGGGCGGGCTGGGGCACGCTCCACTGCGGGCCGAAGTCGAGCCCGATGAGCCAGCCGCGCTGGGCGCCGCCGCCGAGGTGCATGCCCGGGCTCCGGAAGCCTGGGACCAGCTTGGCGTCCTGGGTCGACGCGAGGAGCCGAAGAGGCTCCGGCGACGCGAGCGAATCCTCGAGAGCGTCGGCGCGCGCCACGCCCACATCGCCGAGCAGAGCGATGCACGCTGCCACCTGGAGCAAGGCTCTCGGCATGGTGCCTCACGCGGCATCCCAGTCGCGCGAAGCGCGAAGGGAGTCGATGGACGCTCGAGCAATTGGCGGGCCACGCGCTTCGCTTCGCGTTTCTGCGGGTTCTGCGCGCGCAGCGCCCCTCACGTGGACTGCTTCGGACCACCGGCGTGCGCACGCGTGGACCGGAATCGCTCAGGTCGTGCCCGAGGTTCCGCCGCCCGAGTCGTCCCCGGAGGTGCCGGTGGTGCTCGGGTCGCTGTTGGGGTCTGCGTTCCCGTCGTCGTCGCTGGCGGCGGTGCCCTCGTCGGTCGCCGCTGATCCACAGTCGAACCCACAGTCCGAGACGTCGCCGGATCCGTCACTGGCAGGGGCGGGAGCCGCACCGGTGCTGCCCACGCAAGTGCCGAGCTCACACGTCTCGTCGGCCGCGCAGCAGGTGCCGGCGCAGACATCGGCCTCGGCGCAGCAGGTGCGGACCTGGGCGTCGCTGGACGTCTCCAGGCACGACTGGCTCGCGGGACAATCGCGGTCTCCGCGGCACTCGCCGCCGCACGCGCAGAGCTGCGCAGCCATCAGGACCATGGCCGCCGTGAGAAAGCGGAGGCTCGGAGGCCGGGGCGGGGTGAGCTCGAAGTGCTGCTTCTGCATGTGCGCGCGCGCGTTCATCGTCTGATGGGCCGAGGCCCGACAGCGGGCCCGAAGCGGAGGCGGCGCGGTCCATGGCTTCCACGGGCTGCTGGTGAGGGCAGGCGGCGAGAGCCCCGTGCGTCGATGGAAGGCACGGTCTCGAGGCGTCGGGCGCATGGTCGCCAGCAAGGCAGGATCTGAGCCAACCGGACGCCAGCGCGAAGTCCGGCGATTGCATGAGCGCCGCGCCTCCAGCTGGTCGATTCCGATCCTCGCTGGTGCAAGGCGAGCCACTCGGGGCGCTCGCCCCTCCAGGAAACGCAGGTGGCACGTGGCGTGCTCACGCCCTCGCCGGACGCCCCGTTTGGAGGCCGCGATGCCCGATTCCCCGAGCGAGCCTGATGAGGAGCAGAAGCTCGAGGCGCTCCGGCGAGCGTTCGGGCGCGGGGACGCACGCACCGTCCGCCGAGATGGCGAGGCGCTGCTCGCGACCCCGCTCTCGCCCGAGGGCGAAGCCGAGGTTCGCGAGCTCCTTCACCGCACCGCGCTCGATCCATTCACGTCGGGCGTGGTGCTCGTGATGGCGCTGGTGATTTCGGCGATCATCTTCGCGCTGGCGCTTCGGAGCTGACGTCGCGCGCGCCGCTGGATCGAAACCGACCAGCGCGCGCACCCCGTGAGCGGCATCACGCACCCAACCTCGCGACGGCTCGTGGGTCCAACGGGCGAAGGCCGTGCGCCCCTTCTTGCACCGTCGAGACAACGCGCGGCGCCTTCGTCGCGCGAGGAGGCTCGCATGCGCTCGATGCTCGTCGGGTTGGCTCTCGCCGTGGTCGCCCTCGGACCGCTCTCGGCTCGCGGAGAGGAGCGCGCTCTCAATCTGCAGCTGCCCGTCTCGCCGCCACCTGCCGACGTTCCTGCTCGCACGGAGCCCGACCCTGCGCTTCGCGTCGCGCTGAAGCAGTATGCGCTCCAGCACGTGGGACTCGAGGACGTCTACAGCAGCGATGACGACGGCGGCGGCAGCTATTCGATGCAGCCGTACGTTGGGAAGTACCACCGGCTCCTCGAGCCCGATGCGTTCTTCGAGCTCGTCGGCCGCGAGGACCTCGCGAGCTCGTATCGCACGGGCTCCGTGATTCGGACCGGGCTCCTGGTGAGCTCGGTCCTGGTCTGGCTCGGCGGCGGGGCGGTGGGCGTGGCGCGGCTCACCTCCGGGAGCAGCCCGAGCGACTGCTCCACCGCCGGCCAAGACTTCGACGCCTGCATCCAGAAGGCAGACCAGGACGAGGGCAACCGCATCCGCGACGGCGTGCTCATCGAGGTCGGCGCGGCGCTCGTGGGCTCGGGGCTGCTCGTGGCCGGGCTCGTGTACGACCAGAATCCCGCGCCCGCCTCGGAGATGCGCCAGCTCGCCGACGAGTACAACGAGCGTTTGCGCGCGCGGCTCGGCCTGCCCGAAGACGACGAGCGGATGGGAACTGCGCTCAAGATCCTCGAGTCGATGCAGGTCACGCCGTACGCGAACCCGAATGGCGGCGGGCTCGCGGTGCGCGGCGGCTTCTGAGCGCGTCAGTCGCTCTGCTCTGGAGCGAGCGCGTCCTCGTTGAGGAGCGTGGTGCTCGCGAGCGGCGCCGAGGTGACCTCCCCTCCGCGCACGACGAATTGACCGGTCCGCAGGTGGCCCTGGGTGTCCTTGGTCACGATGACGTAGTCGCCGGTCGAGAGCTGGAGATCGGCGCTGTCGCGCCGGACCTCGCCCACGGGTTGGCCGGCGCCGTCGTAGAGCTGCCAGGCCGCGGTGGTGCCGGGACGCGTCGAGTGCGGGTTCTTGGGAAACCCGGTTACCAGCAGCTGGCCCACGCTCGGGGCAGGGAAGTGGATGGGGCGATCGTCGGAGAACGGCGGCGCGCGGACGGGCAGTCCGGACGCATTCGAGAGCGCGCAGCCGCCAGACAGCACGGCGAGCGCGAAGATGAGCTGGGTGCGCATGAGACCTCCGGGAACGGAGGGCGCGAAGCAAGCGTTGCGCCATTCCATTGCGCGAGGCAGCGCGAGTCGATGGGGCGCGCGCGTGTCTCGAAATGGGCCGCTCATTGGTCGGAAACGATCCACCTCGACGCTCACGGAGTCCCTCAAGGCTTGGCTCGCCGCGGGCAGCAACACGCACAGCGCGTCGATTCACTGCGCCTGTCGCACGAAGCTCTGCTGGATCCACGCGAGCACGCCGCCCACCGGTCCGAAGAGCAGCCCCACGCAGAGCATGGGGAAGTCGTCGACGGGATGATGGCCGTGAGGGGCGTGCCGGATCCGTCGCCGGAGCACGCGCGAGCGACTCATGCAGGGCGAGCCTGCAATCGCAGTCGGAATCGGCATCCACTCCGGCGAGCGTGGCGGGCAACCTCGCCACACCGGAGCTCATTGAGTACACGGTCATCGGCGACACCGTGAACCTCGCGTCGTGGCTGGAGAGCGTCATCAAGCAGCACCACGTGGATCTCGTGCTCTCGGGATCGACGTACGAGGCAGTGCGCGAGCGCTTCAGTGGCCGCAAGCTTGGCGATGAGCCGATCCGCGGCAAGGCGCAGCCCGTGGAGGTCTTCACCATCGAGGGGCCGCACAGGGCGCGAAGCCCGAGCTCAAGGCCTCGTAGTGTGGTCGATTCTGCACGCGCATGGCGCGTTTTGATCCACGCGCGGCGCCCTCTCGCCCGAGCCGGGATGGCATGACGTGTGCTCCACCCGGGGCATGCCGTCGCCCTCCTCGACCAAGGTCGTGCCCATTTCCATCGCCTCGCTGGTGGCGATGCTCCTCGTGGGGCTCTTGCTCATGCGCATGCGCGCAGACGCGAGGACCAACCAGGTTGCGCTCGCCGACAGCGCCAAGCCCGTCACCGTCGTTCGCGCGCGCGCCTCGCAGTTCCAGCCCACGCGGGCGTACGTGGGCACGCTCGAGCCCTGGATCGAGGCCAAGATCGGGCCGCAGTTCGTCGCCGCATACGTGGACACGGTGCTCGTGCGTCCTGGCGCCGTGGTGAAGAAGGGCGCGGTGCTGGCCACCCTCGATTGCCGAAGCGCGAACGCGACCGCGCAGGCCATTGAGATGCAGGCGCGCTCGCTCGACGCGCAGCAGCGCGCGCTCGCCGACGAAGCACACCGGGTCTCTTCGATGCTCGACGGCGGCTTCGTCTCGCCCACAGAAGCCGAAGGCAAGACCGCGCAGAGCGAGGCCAAGCAGGCCGACCTGCTCGCGGCGAAGGCCAAGCTCCTCGACACGTCGCTCGCGGTGAACGACTGCGTGCTGCGCGCGCCGTTCGACGGCGAGGTCGCGAACCGCTGGCTCGATCCCGGCGCGTTCGTGCGACCGGGCGAGGCCATCGTGTCCGTGGTGGATCGCGCGACCGTGCGCTACGTGGCCGATGTGCCCGAGGACGACTTCGACGCCGTGCCGCCGGGAAAGTCCGGCGCGCTTCACGTGCTCGCGAGCAAGCAGGACCTTCAGGCCACCATCGCGCGTCGGGCGCCGTCGGCGGATCCGGGCACGCGCACGGTGCGCATCGAGGCCGACATCTCCGATCCCGATCGCCGCATTCCCGTGTTCACCACGGGTGAATTCACCATCGGCGTGGGCGAGCCGAAGAAGGCCATCGAGCTGCCGCTCGCGAGCGCCACCATTCGCGGACAAAAGGCCGTCGTGTACGTCGTCGCGAACGGCGTCGCGAAGGTCACGCCGCTCGCGTACCAGGGAGAGCTCGGCGGCAGCGTCTTCGTGGAGCCCAACCTCGCGGCCGACGCGCTCGTGGTCACCGAGGGCCGCGCGCTCTTGAGCGACGGCGACAAGGTCGACGCGAAGATCGACGAGCCCGCGCAGGAGGTGCGTCGGTGACGCGCCTCTCGCTGAAGAATCCGATTGCCATCTTGATGGTGTGCATCGCGCTCGTGGTCTTCGCGTGCGTGGTCACGCCGCGCATGGCCATCGACACGTTTCCGGATCTCACGCCGCCCGTGCTCGTGGTGGGCACGCTCGCGCCCGGCCTGGGCGCAAAGGACGTGGAGAAGACGCTCACCTGGCGCATCGAGAAGTACGTGAGCGCGACGCCTGGCGTCGATCACGTGCAGAGCATCTCGCGCAACAACCTCAGCATCGTCTGGGTGTGGATGGCGTGGGGCACGGACTTGAACGCCGCGCAGACGCTGGTGCAGCAGCAGACCGCGTTCGCGATGGCCGCCGTGCCCAAGTCACTCGGTGTGTTGCCGCCGTTCGTGCTGCAGTACGACCCGTCGAACGCGCCGGTGGTGCAGGTCGTGGTGCGCGGCGGCGGGCTCTCGGGGCCGCAGCTCTACGACTACGCGCTCAACAACATCGAGCCGCAGCTCGAGGGCATTCCGGGCGTCGCGAGCGCAGCCATCAACGGCGGGCGGCAGCGGCAGATCAACGTCGTCGTCGATCCCGTGCGCGCGCAAGCGCGCGGCGTGACGGCCGAAGAAGTGGCGGCGGCGGTGAAGAACGCGAACGCGCTTCTTCCATCGGGCGAGCTCATCGCGCACAAGTTCGACGCGAACGTGTACTCGAACGCGATTCCCGAGCGCGTGAACACCATCGGCGAAGCGCCGGTGAAGGTGGTGAACGGGCACCCGGTGCTCATCCGCGACGTCGCAAAGGTGGAGGACGGCGGCTCGCCACCCACGCAGTCGGTGTCCGTCGACGCGAAGAACGCCGTGTACCTCAACGTCCTCCGCATTCCCGGCGGCAACACCATCGCCATCGTCGACGCGGTGAAGGCGAAGATCGCCGCGCTGCAGTTGCCGCCCGGCGTCGAGGTCATCCCCGTCTTCGATGCATCGACGTTCGTGCGCAACGCGTACACCGGCCTCAAGCGCGAGGTGATTCAAGCGCTCGTGCTCATCGGTCTCGTCATCCTGCTCTTCCTGCAGAGCTTGCGCGGAACGCTGATCGTGTCCGTCGCGATTCCGCTCTCGTTTGCGATCACGCTCATCGTGCTCTCGGCCACGGGCAACACGCTCAACGCGTTCACGCTGGGCGGCCTCACGCTCGCGATGGGACGACTCGTCGATGACGCGGTCGTCGTCCTCGAATCGATCCACCGACATCAACGCGCCGGCATGAGCGTCGGCGAAGCTGCGCTCAAGGGCGCGAACGCGGTGGCGCTGCCGGTGCTCGCGTCGACGCTCACCACCATGGCCGTGCTGCTCCCGGTGATCATGCTCGCGGGCCTGGCCAAGAAGCTGTTCGCGCCGCTGGCGATCACCGTCGCGGTGGCGATGATTGCTTCGTACTTCGTGAGCATGTGCGTGACGCCCGTCGCGTGCCGGTACTTCCTCGGGCACGCGGAGCACAAGGGCTTCGCGTTGAAGGTGCAGCACGTCATCGACCGACTCGCGGATGGCTATGCGAGCGTGCTCCGTCGCGTCGTCGTGTGGCGGTGGGCGGTCGTGGCGGGTGCGGCCGCGCTCGTCGCAGGAAGCGTGTGGGCCGCGACCCGCTTGCCCGCGACGTTCTTCCCCGAGATCGACGAGTCGATGGAGCGCGTGTACGTGCGGCTCGCGCCGGGCACGTCGCTCGAAGACGCGGCCGCGAAGATCAACGCCATGGGCCAAACGCTCGCGCGCGAGCTTCCCAAGGGAACGGTGAAGCTCGTGGTGGGCAACGTGGGCTCGCCGGGAAATGCGCGCAGCGCGATGACCAGCCCGAACTGGGGCCCGCACATGGGCTTCATTCGTCTGGAGCTCGTTGATCCCGAGTCGCGCACGATGTCGCAACAGGAGATCGCCGACCGCTCGCGCGAGATTCTCGTGAAGAACTTCCCTGGCGTGGACTTCTTGCAGTGGCCGGGTGGGCTGGTGGCGAGCGTCTTCGCCAACGGCTACTTCGCCCCCATCGTGCTCGAGGTGCGCGGCGACAACCTGGCGCAGCTCGCGCAACAGTCGAACGCGGTGGCCGAGGTGGCGCGCAAGGTGAAGGGCGTGCGCGACGTCGAGAATCTGCTGCAGCTCGATTATCCCGAGATCCACGTCGAGACGCAGCGCACGGAAGCGGGGCTGGTGGGCGTGTCCGCGCGCGACGAAGCGCAGGCCACGCTCGACGCCACGCTCGGCAACATCAACGTGCCCAGCGTGTGGATCGATCCCAACAACGGGCAGTCGTATTACGTGGTCACCTATTACGATCAGGATGCCGTCGGCGACGCGAACGCATTGCGGCAGCTGCCGGTTCGCATTGATCGCGCGCATCCCGTCCGGCTCGGCGCGTACGCGAACGTGCGTCGCTCCGTGGGTCCGGTCGCCATCGAGCGCAACCAGCTCGACCGCGCCGCGCACGTGGAGATGCAGGTCGAGGGGCGCGACATCGGCACCGTCTCACGCGACCTCGAAGAGGCGCTCCACAACGACCCGCGCACGCGGAACGTGAAGTTCAACTTCGTCGGTCAGGTCGACTTGATGCGCACCACGTTCGGCGGCTTGGGCTTGGCGCTCGGGCTCGCGGTGATGGTCGTCTTCATGATCATGGCGTCGCAGTTCAAGTCGATCCGCCTTCCGTTCGTGATGCTCTTCACCATCCCTGTTTCGCTCATCGGCATCGTGCTCGCGCTGATGGCGGCGGGGCAGGGCTTCAGCATCACCGCGCTCATGGGCGTGCTGATGGTGATTGGCATCGCGGTGTCGAACGGCATCCTGCTCGTGGATGACGCGAACGTGCGGCTCGAGGGCGGCGTGGTCGACAAGCTCGAAGCGGTGATCGAAGCCGCGCGCTCGCGCTTCGTGCCCATCATGATGACCAGCCTGGCCACGGTGATCGGCCTGATTCCCACGGCGATGGCGCTCGAGTCCGGCTCGGAGGCGAACCAACCGCTGGCGCTGGCGGTGGTGGGCGGTCTCACCTCGTCGACGTTCCTCTCGCTGTTCCTCGTGCCGGTGATGTTCCTGTTCCTCGCGAAGAAGCCCGAGCCCGCGAGCGAGTCGCACGCCCATGCGCTCGTGGAGAGCCCGACGTGATCCACCTCGTGCTCCTCGCGACGCTGGCTGCCGAGCCCCAGGCGCTGAGCCTGGATGAGGCGCTGCGCCAGGCCGTCGCTCACCAGCCCGAGCTTCAGGGCGCGCGCTTCGATCGCGAGGCCTCGAATGCCGTGCTCACCCAGGCGCGGTCGATCGAGTACCCCCAGGTGCACGCGGACACGCAGCTCTTCGGCGCCACCGAGAACAACACCGCGGCGAGCTACCTCTCGCCCGGGGACTTCGTGCGCGTGGGCACGCGGCCGCACCCGGAGTCGGCGCTCTCCGACGCCACGCCCTTCGTGAGCTCGCTCGCGGGCATCGGCGCGCACTACGACGTGCTCGACTTTGGCTTCACCAAGGGCACCGTGGGAGCGGCCGAGGCGGGCCTCGAGGCCACCACGCAGCGCGAGCACCAGACGCTTCAAGATGTGCTCCTGCGCGTGTCGACGGCGTACTTCGGAGCGCTGGCGTCGCAGCAGGCGCTCGGGCTCGCGGAGGACGCCCTCAAGCGCGTGCTCACCCACGACGCCTACGCGAAGGCTGGCGTCAAGAGCGGGCTCAAGCCGCCCATCGACGAGACGCGGAGCGAGGCCGACGTGCAAGCGGCCAGGCTCGGGGTGATCCGCGCGCAGAACGCGCTGCAGGTGGCCCGCGCCGCCCTCGACAACGCCATCGGCTGGGTGCCGCCCACCAACTACCAGCTCGCCGCGCCTGCTGCAGACGAGCGGCCCGTCCCCGAGCTCCAGGCGGCGACCGACCAGGCGCTCACCGGCCGCTACGACCTTCAGGCGTTGCAAGCGCAGGAGCGCGCCATCGAAGGGCAGCGCACCGCCGCGTACAGCGGGCACTTCCCCCGGCTCCTGGCGACCAGCTCGGTGAGCCTGCGCGGCTTCGACGAGCCGCCGGGCACCTTCAACTACGACCTGGGGCTCGTGCTCAGCGTGCCGCTCTTCACCGGCTTTGCCGTCAGCGGCGCCGTCGAGGAGGCCGACGCCCGGCTGGCCGCGCTCAAGGCCCGCGAGGTGGCGCTGCGCGATGCCATCGGTTACGAGCTGCGTCAGAGCAGCGAGACGCTGCGCTCCGCCCGCGAGGCGGTGAAGGCCTCGGCCGCGCAGGTCACCGCGGCCCAGGCATCGCTGAAGCAAGCCGAGGTGCGCTACGAGCAGGGGCTGGGCAACATCGTGGAGCTCACGGATGCCGAGGCGCAGTTCGACGTGGCCGGGCTCGGCCTGGTGCAGAGCCAACTCGACGCCGCGATCTCCCGGGTCCAACTCGACTACGCTCTGGGGCAGCTGCGCGCGCCGTGAGGCCAGGAAGGGCAGGCGATGATCACCAACCGGCTCGCCGCGCGCATCGTCCTCGGGTACGTCGTGGTCATCGGCGCCGTCGTGCTCGCGGCGCTCCGCAGCCAGCACGCGCTCGCGACCGCGCAGGCGACCGCGCAGCACCTCTCCGATCGCAGCGTGCAGGGCATCGAGCTCGCCGCCGAGCTCGAGGCGCTCACGCACGAGCGCGCGTACGTCTCCAACTTCCTGCTCTCACACGACGCGAAGTACCTCGCCGAAGCCGGTGAGCACCACGCGCAGCTCGAGGTCTGGATCGCGAAGATGGACGACTTCTCGAGCACCGCCGACGAGCGCGCGCTCATCCTCGCCATGCGCGGGCAGTACCTCGCGTACACGTCGCAAGGCGACGCGGCGATTCGGCTCTCGCGCTCGGGAAAAGACGACGACGCGCGCGGCGTCTTCTTCGACATGAAGGCGGACCTCGACGGCCTGGTGGCGAATGGTCAGAAGCTCTTTGCGCTCGCGCGCCGCGACATGCAGGCCCGACGCGAGGCCGCGGACGCGGAGATCACCGTCGAGCGCAACCGCATCTTCTGGCTCACCGCGCTCGGCGCGGCGGCGTCGCTGCTCGCGGGCTTCCTCCTCGCGCGCTACGTGGCTCGCCCCATCAACAAGCTCGTGCTGCGGCTCGGCAGTGAAGGCGGCGAGGCCCAGCTCCAGTTCAAGGGCGACGAGATCGGCTTCCTCGAGTCGCAGGTGAACGCGCTGCTCGAACGGGTGCGTCGGCAGGAGCGCGCGCTGCAACAAGCGGAGAAGCTTTCGGAGCTGGGCGAGATTGCCGCGGAGATCGCGCACGAGACCCTCAATCCGCTCGCGGGCGCACGCGGCATGCTCCAGGTCTTGCGTCGCGGCGCGGTGTCTTCGGAGCAGCTTCCGGCCGAGCTGACTGCGGTGGAAGGCGAGCTTCGGCGCGTGGAAGAGATCGTGCGGCGGTTGATGCGCTACGCACGGCCGCTCGAGCCGCGCACGCGCCAGGTGCCGTTGCGCGGGGTCATCGAGCGCGTGCAGCGCGCGGCCTCGGCGAACCCGGCCGCGAAGGGACGAAGCGTGGAAGTCTCGCCGCTGCCCGAGGTGGAGTGGACGCTGGATCCCGAGCTCATCGAGCAGGTCCTTGTTAACCTCGTGGTTAATGCGTTCGAGGCGTCGCCGGAGGGTGGTCGCGTGGAGCTCCAGGCCTCGGTCGATGACGGCGCCCTGCGCTTCGAGGTCCGCGATCACGGACCGGGCATTGCCCAGGACGCGCGCGAGCGCCTCTTCCGGCCGTTCTTCACCACCAAGCCGCACGGCAACGGGCTGGGGCTCGCGGTGAGCCGCAACATCGTGCTCGAGCACGGCGGCCGCATCGAGGCCTCGGGCGCCCCGGGCGGCGGCGCGATGTTCAAGGTGACGTTGCCTCGGGCGGAGGCGCCATGAGCCGGCAGGTGGTGGTCGTCGACGACGAGGAGCTCATCGGTCGCTCGCTGCGGCTCGCGCTCGAAGCCGAGAGCTACCACGTGGCCGTCGCGAATTCGGCGAAGGCCGGACGCGCGCTGCTCGAAGGTGAGCCGCCGGATCTCGCGATCCTCGACGTCCGGCTCGGCGACGGAAGCGGACTCGATCTGCTCCGCGAGGCGCGCGCGCGGGTGCCCGCGATGCAGGCCATCGTCATCACCGCGCACGGCGACGTGGACTCGGCGGTCGAAGCGTTGCGGCTCGGCGCGTTCGACTTCATCCGCAAGCCCTTCGAGCTCGAGGAGGTCGTGGCCGCGGTGAACAACGCGCTGCGCACCGAGCGGCTCGAGGAGCGCGTGGCCTATCTCGAGCGCGCCACGCGTGCGCCCGGGTTGGTGTTCCAGTCGGCGGAGATGGCGAAGGTCGTGGAGCAGGTGCAGAAGCTCGCCACGCAGCCCGTGCCGGTGGTGCTCGTGCGCGGCGAGAGCGGGACCGGAAAAGAGCTCGTGGCGCGTGCGCTGCACGATGGCAGCGAGCGTCGGCGCGGGCCGTTCGTGGAGCTCAACTGCTCGGCGCTGCCCGAGCACCTGGTGGAGAGCGAGCTCTTCGGACACGAGCGTGGCGCGTTCTCGGATGCGCGCGAGCAGAAGAAGGGCCTGGTGGAGCTCGCCGACGGCGGCACGCTCTTCCTCGATGAGATCGGCGATCTGGCGGCCGCCGCGCAGGCCAAGCTGCTCAAGTTCGTCGAGACGAAAGAGTTTCGACGGGTGGGCGGCACGCGCCAGCTCAAGGTGGACTGTCGCATCGTCGCGGCCACGCACCGCGATCTCTCCGACGCCCAGCGCTTCCGGCAAGATCTCTACTTCCGCCTCGCGGGCGCCACGCTCGCGCTGCCGCCGCTCCGCGAGCGCGGCGAGGATGTGCTCCTGCTCGCGCGCCACTTCCTGGAGCAGCTCGCGCGCGAGTTCCGCAAGCCGCTCACGCGCTTCACGCCCGAGGCCGAGGCGCTGCTCGCGCGGCACACGTGGCCGGGCAACGTGCGCGAGCTGCGCGCGGCCGTGTCCTTCGCGGCGCTGATGGCGGAAGGCACGGAGCTCGGGGCGGAGAACTTCGCGGGGCTTGTCCGCGGGGCGCAGACCGATCCGCTCGCCGACTCGCGCACCGGCATCCGGCCGCTCGAGGAGATCGAGCTCGCCTATTGCAAGCGGGCGCTCGCGCTCTGCGGCGGCAACAAGGTCATGGCCGCGGAGAAGCTCGGCATCTCGCGGCACACGCTCGCTCGCAAGGTCGGTGAGGGCGATTAGCTGCCCCGGCTGGAGCGTGCGCCCCGACGATGTGCTTGGCCTGTGACTGGCAGTGTTCCTACACTCGCTCCCGGCCGTCACCCTTTCCCGGAGCCGTGCATGCTCGCCGCCTCGATCGCCGCCCTGGTCCTCGCCACCACGACAAGCGGGCTCGACACCGCTCGAATCGAGAAGCTCACGGGCGCTCAGGGCGCGAGCGGCGCCGACGGCGTGTTCCGCGTCTCCGTTCCGCGCAGCGAGCTCGACGTGTACGCGGGCCAGATTCGCGTCACGCCGCCGATGGGCATGACGGCCTGGGCGGCCTTCAAGAAGGCCGACAAGGGCGACGTGGTCACCGGCGAGCTGGTGCTGCTCGAGGAGCAGCTCGCGGCGGCGGAGTCGGCGGCCGTCGAGGGCGGGCTCGAGGTGAGCGGCGTGGACCACCACTTCGTGGGCGAGTCGCCGCGGCTCATCTTCGTGCACTTCAGCGGGCAGGGTGAGGAGGCCGCGCTGGCCACTGCGGTGGGCAAGGCCTTCGACGCCGTGCGCGCCAAGGTCGAGAGCTCCGGCCCGCAGCTCGCGCAGCTCGAGACCACCCACAAGCCGCTCGACTTCAAGAAGCTCGAGGCCACGCTCGGCTCGGGCAAGGTCGTCGACGGCGTGTTCCGCATCGAGCGCGCGCGCCCCGTGAAGCTGCGCGGCCAGACCGTGGGCGCGGAGATGGGCGCGGCGAGCTGGGCGGCGCTGGCCGGCTCCGATGACGCCGCCGCGGTCTCGGGCGCGTTCGCGGTGCAGGAGGCGGAGCTCGGCGCGGTGCTCAAGTCGGCGCGCGCGCAGGGGCTCACGGTGACGTCGATCGAGGCGCCCTTCGCTGGCGAGCAGCCGCATCTCCGACTCGTGCACTTCTGGGCCACGGGCACGTCGGACAAGCTCGCAGCCGCGGTGAAGAGCGGGCTCGCGCAGCTCAAGTAACCATTTCGTTACACGACGAGCTCTCTTCCCCGCGCGAGACGGGCTGCGAAGCGTCCCCCTGGGGAAAAGGGGCAGAGCTGGGGTTTCGCGGGTCGGGCGCTTAGAGCACGTTCACGTCGAGCCGCATCGAGCCCATCGTGCCGCCGAGGCTGTCCACCCAGATGAAGTAGTCGCCCGCGGGCAGCGGCAGCGTGGCGATGGACACGGGGTCGACGCCGCCGTCGAGCGAGTAGCCGCAGCCGAGCTCCTGCGCGCTGGTGGCGCCGGCGTCGTCGAAGTTGTTGATGCACGGTGCGGAGCGCACCGAGAGCACCGGCGCGGCGGTGCTGCCGTTGACCGGCGTGAGCGTGGCGTGGATGCCGTTCGGCGCGCCGTTGGGCAGGTGCACGCCGTACACCACGTCCGGGCCGTTGCCGTGGCCGATGGTGTTGCCCGTGCCGGTGCCGTCGTCGAAGGAGCAGGCGCCGGTGGGCGAGGTCACGGTGTCGTTCTGGGCGCCGCTGGTGTCCACGGTCACGGATGCGTTGCCCGCCGTGCCGCCGCTCAGCGAGAGGAAGATGACCCCCGAGCAGTCGTCGTTGGCCACCGGCTGGCTGAGCGACACGTTGAGGTCGTACTCGCCCGAGCCCGCGCCGCCCACCAGGAACTCGGTGGTGCCCGTGACGCGCAGGTTGTAGACGCCCGGCGAAAGCTTGTCCGGGCCGAGGATGCCGCCGACGAGGAAGCCGTCGGCGCACTCGTCCTCCACCTCCGACGCGCCACAGCCCTGGGTGAGAGAGAGGTTCACCGAGCCGCCGTCGAGGCTGCCCACGCTGGCGTTGAGGATCACCGGCTGGTTCACCGAGAACGTGAAGTTCGCCGTGGGGCCGCCGGCGCCCGTGCCCAGGAACGGGTCGGTGCACAGGGCCGAGGTGAAGGTCGGGTCGCCCTCGGTGTTGCCGAACACCTCCTGCGAGGTGCCCGGGCCCGTGAGCCTCGCCAGCGGAGTGAAGCCGCTGCAGCCGCCGGTGGTGCCGGTGGTGCCCGTCGTCGAGGTGCCCGTCGTACCCGTGGTGGTGCTGGTGCTGGTCGTCGACGAGGACGAGGTGCCCGTCGTGGTCGTGGTGGTGCTCGTGCCGGTGCTGCCGGTGGTGGTCGTCGTCGACGTGCCGGTGCTGGAGCCGCTGTCGGTCGACGCGGCCGTGGTGGTGCCGCTGCTGGAGCTGCTGCTGCCCGTCGTCGACGCCGTCGAGCCGGTGGTGTTGCTGGTCGTGGTCGACGACGCGGTGGAGCCCGTGCTGCCCGTGGTGTCGGTGGAGGTCGTGGCCGACGTCGAGCCGGAGCTCGCGCCGTGCGTCGACGCGCCCGTGCTGCCGCTCGCGTTGCCCGTCGACGCGCCGGTGGACCCGCCCGAGCTTGCGCCGCTGGTGGTCGGGCCGTTGCCGCTGCCTGCGTTGGTGTTGCCCGGGAGCTGGCAGCTGCCGAGTACGCACGCCTGCAGGCCCGTGCACGCCGTGCAGGCCGCGCCGTTGAGGCCGCAGTGCGCCGCGCTGTCGCTCTGGCAGACGCCGCTGGCGTCGCAGCAGCCGCCGCATGAGGAGCTGTCGCACTTGCTGCCGCAGCCGGCGAGGAGCAACGCAGCGAGGGCGGTGAGGATGGCAACGCGGTTCATTGAGGCCTCCAGCGGGACGCGTGCCTCTACATGGCAAGCGCCGCGTCGCACAAGGCCCAGACGGGTGTCACCCGGCGCTGAAGAGATGGATGGTCACGGTGGACAGCTCGCCCGGCGGAAAGCGCGCGGTGTGCCGCGGGTCTGGCGTGAGGCCCGCCTCGCGCGCGCAGGCCTCGAAGACATCGGCCTCGACGGTGAGCTGATCCGAGAAGCCGTGAGTCGCGTCGTAGCCGGTCGCGAGCGTGCGCCCGAGGTTCGAGGCGGCGAGCGGCGCGGGCAGGGTGTGCAGCTCGAGCACCAACAGCCCGAAGCGCGCCACGTACGGCGCCCAGCGGCGGAAGTGCTCGACCAGGTTCTCCTCGAGCTCGGCATTCGGCAGTGCGCGTCCGCGCCAGGCGAACGCGCCCGTGGATCGAGCCACGCGCTTCTTTGCGGCCTCGGCGTCGCGAACGCCGGTGTACGGCCGGTTGTGATCCAGGAACGAGCGCACGTGCATGCCCTCGGCCATGGTCACGCCGTGCTCTTTCAAGGCGAGCGCGAGCGCGTCGGGATCGTTGATGTCGCCGAAGACGACGCGGTGGGCGATGCCCGCAGCCTGCAGCGTGGCCGCGGTGGCGTGGCGCGCGTCGGGGTTGTAGTCGGCGCCGATCATCAAGAGCGGCGCGGTGCCGCGCTGAATGGCCGCGCCGCGCGGCGTGCGATCCCAGATGACCTCCCACAAGTGCTTCAGGAACGTGCCGTCCCCCGAGCCCATGTCGCAGATGAACTTCGGCTGTTGCTCGATGGGCCGCGAGAAGATCTCCACGACGATCTCGTCGATCTTGCGGAAGTAGGGCGTGTGCGCGGCGCCGCTGGCCTTCACGTTGAGCGCGCGCTGCACGTGCGTCTCGTTGCCCTTCGCGTCGCGAACGAAGAGCGCGGCCGGATCCCCGCCAAAGATGAGCTCGTCGAGCCGCGCCAGCAGCGGCAGGTACGACACGGGCACCCCGTACGCCCACGCGCGCGAGCTGCCGAACGCGAAGAGCCCGCGCGAAGTGGCCTCGAGGTGCGGACCGCGCTTCTGCACCCAGCCGAAGCTCTGCAGGAGCTCGAAGGCGGCGTCGAGCGCGGCGCGATCGCCGGAGATGCTGCCCAGATCGAGCGCGGGGTTGTCTTCGGTGAAGCGGTCGAGCACGCCCGCGTTCTTGAGCGCGATCACCGTCGGCCCGGCGAGCAGCCCGTCGAGGTGGTGGCGAACCTGCGTAACAGGATGGTTAATGTCGTCGGAGCTCGGCAGCTCCCAGCCGCGGAGCGCGCGCGCCACCAGCTCGGGAAACGGAATCGGTGTCGCCCGGGCAGCGCCGCCGAAGAGCAGGGCAGGCATGCGCGTGGCCGCAGGCAGGAACGCAACGGCATCCCGATAGTGGTCCGCGAGCGCCATGGCCAGGTCGCCGCGCACCGTGGGCACGTAGGCGAGATCGTCGGTGGCGGGTGTGCCCCTGGCCTCGACCCAGCCCTGCGACGCGAGCAGCCGCATCGCGACGTGCACGTAGCCGCGATGCCCGCCGACGAGCGCCACGATCTGCTTCATCGACATCCGTCGCCGCGCGAGCAGCGCCGGAATCGCGCCGCGTGCGTGAAGCGCCCAGAGCGGCGGGCCCACGCCGATGCCGTCGTCGTGCCGGAAGATGCGTCCGCGCACCTCGTCCTTGTCCTCGCGCGTCAGCTCGGAAGGCTCGGCGATGCTCACGCAACAAGCTTAACGCCGGCGGACATCCATGCGCGCGGAGTGCCCGGCCTTGTCGTGCGCGCGACGCAGCGCCATGGCCAAAGCGTGCTAACTTCGCCGTCGTCTGGGCCGGCTTGAAAGGTTTCGAGCCATGTCTCCCCGTCCGAAGAAGAAGCGAATCCTCCGCGCGCCGCGACCCTTGCTGCTGGCGAGCAGTGGCCTGGCAGCCGTCGCGTTCGGCGCCAACCTCGCTTGTGGCAGCGTGGTCACCGGCACGGTGGCTTGCAACGCTCCCGACTGCGTGGGCCCGTTGGGAACGCCCATTCAGGACGGCGGCGACGCGGGCCCTTCGGGCGTGCAGTACTGCGGCATCCCCGACGGCGGCGCGCTCCCGTGCTACCCCGACGGCGGCCTCATGCCGGAAGGCCCCACCGACGGCGGCATCGACGGCGGCGACGGCGGATGAATCGCGGGTCGGAGGTCTTCGAGCTCGCGCTGCACGGCGGCGCTGCCGAGCATCGCTACCGGCGGATGCGTCCGGAGATCGAGCGGCTTCATTGGGACAAGCTCGACGCGCGCGATGCGACTTCGAAGGAACGCGACGTCGCCCGGCAGCAGTGGACCGCGGGCTCGCTGCAGGAGTACGCGACCGCTTCGGCCCACGCGGCGACGCTTCACCTGCTTCTTCGTGTGCGCGCGCCGCTGGATCTCACCGGCATGGCCGCGGCGTTCCCGCTCGACGAGATCGCGCACGCCGAGCTCTGCGCGCGCGTGGCCAATGCGCTCGGCGGCGGCGCGGCGGTGAGCTATCGGCCGGACGTGGCGCTTGCCGGCGCCGCACAGGGCGAGCCGCTGGCGGTGCTCGCGGACCGCGCGGTGCGCGACTTCTGCATCTCCGAGACGCTCGCGCACGCGCTGCTGCAAGCGGCCGCGCGCGCGCCCGGACCTGCGCTGCTCCAGAAGGTCCACGCGACCATCGCGCGCGACGAGGCGCTGCACGGCCGCTTTGGCTGGCTCTTCCTCGAGTGGGCCGGCCCGAAGCTGGTTCGCGCGTTGAAGCAGAAGCTCGCCGAGTCCGCCGAGGCGACGCTGAAGGCGCATCGGCGTGCGTGGGCGAACCGCTGCGCGCTCGACGATGCGGCCTGGTCGCGCTGGACCGTCTGCGGCACGCTCGGACGCGAGCGCTACGTCTCGCTCGGCGAGCGGGCCATCGCGCGGCGGATCGTGCCAGCGCTGCGGCGCGCAGGCATCGAGGTCTGACGGTTTGCGTGGCCACCGCGCCCGCGGACGCTTACCGTCTGGTCCATGGACCCCACGCTCCAGAGCCTGGTGAAGCAGCTCGACCTCGAGCCGCTCGAGGTGAACCTCTTCCGCGGCCAGTCGGCAGACCTCGGCGGCAAGGCCGTCTTCGGCGGGCAGGTCGTCGGGCAGGCGCTGGTGGCCGCGAGCCGCACCGTCGAGGGCCGCGCGCCGCACTCGCTGCACGCGTACTTCCTGCTGCCTGGCGACGTGGCGGCGCCCATCGTCTACGAGGTGGACCGCATCCGCGACGGCAACAGCTTCACCGCGCGCCGGGTGCAGGCCATCCAGCACGGCCGGCCGATCCTCTCGATGATCGCGTCGTTCCAGGTGCAGGAGCAGGGCATGGAGCACCAGCTGCCCGTGCCGAGCGTGCCCCCGCCGGAGCAGCTCAAGTCCTACGTGGAGCTGCGCCAGAGCTGGCTCGACGAAGCAGGGACCGTTCACCCGCGGGTGCGCGAGTCGCTGAACCGGCCGCTGCCCATCGACTTCCGGCCGGTGAACCCGTGGAACCCGCTCAAGCCCACCGTCGCAGAGCCGCAGCAGGCGATCTGGTTCAAGACCATCGATCGCGTGGGCGACGACCCGATGCTGCACCGCTGCCTGCTCGCGTACGCGTCGGACTTCAACTTGCTGGGGACCTCGCTGCGGCCGCACGGCCAGAGCTGGTACAGCCCGGAGATGGTGGTGGCCAGCATCGACCACGCGCTCTGGTTCCACCGCGACCTGCGCGCCGACGAGTGGCTGCTCTACGTGATGGACTCGCCCTCGGCGCAGGGCGCGCGCGGCATGAATCGAGGGCTCGTCTTCGATCGCGCGGGCAAGCTGGTGGCCACCGTGGCGCAGGAAGGGCTGATGCGCCGGGTGCCTCGTCGGGGCTGACGTCCGGCGTACAGCCTTGGGCGACGCAACCGGTTGCGCATTTTCCCCTGGAGGACGAGGCTGGCTGCATGAACGCGATCCCCATGCACGTGCTGGTGGTCGACGACGAGCGGAACATCCGCGCCACCCTCGCGCTCGCGCTCGAGGCCGACGGCTGCACCGTGGTGCAAGCCGGCACGCCCGACGCCGCGCTCGCCGCCGTGACGACGGCGCACTTCGATCTGGCCTTCGTCGATTTGCGATTGGGAACGCAGAGCGGGCTCGACCTCTTGCCGCGGCTGCTCGCCGAGTCGCCGCGGACCGACGTGGTGATGGTGACCGCCTTCGGCACCATCGACGCCGCCGTGGAGGCCATGCGACGCGGCGCCCGCGACTTCCTCACCAAGCCCTTCACGCCCGCGCAGATCCGGCACATCGCGGATCGCTCGCGCGAGCGGCACGCGCTCGAGTCGCGCGTGGTGACCCTGCAGGCCCAGCTCGCCGAGGCCGCGCCGGACGTGGACGTGGAGCTCGACGCGCGCGCGCCTGCGATGCGCGCTGCCTTGGAGTTGGTGCGCAAGGCCGCCGAGCACGACGTGGCCGTGCTCATGCTCGGCGAGAGCGGCACGGGCAAGAGCGTGGTCGCGCGTGCGCTGCACCAGCTCAGCGCTCGCCGCGAGCGTCCGTTCGTGGTCGTGAATTGCCCCACGCTCTCCGAAGACCTCCTGGCGAGCGAGCTGTTCGGCCACGTGAAGGGCGCGTTCACGGGCGCGGTGCGCGATCAAGCGGGCCGGGTGGAGGCGGCCGACGGCGGCACGCTCTTCCTCGACGAGATCGCCGAGGTGCCGCCCAGCCTTCAGGCCAAGCTGCTCCGCTTCCTGCAGGACAAGCAGTTCGAGCGGCTCGGCGACTCTCGCACCCGCCACGCCGATGTGCGCATCCTCGCGGCCACCAACCGCAAGCTCGACGCCGAGGTCGCGGCCGGCCGCTTCCGCGAGGACCTCTACTTCCGCCTGAACACGGTGGAGGTGACGCTGCCGCCGCTGCGCGACCGGCCCGAAGACGTGCTTCCGCTGGCGCGGCGGTTCATCGAGTTCCTCGCCAGGAGCATGCGCCGGCCCACGCCGGATCTGTCGGACGAGGCCGCGCAGGCGCTGACGGCGTATCGCTGGCCGGGCAACCTGCGCGAGCTGCGCAACACGCTCGAGCGCGCGATGATCCTCGCGCCGGGCTCGGTGCTCGGGCTCTCGGCGCTGCCGGCCAAGCTCGCGGGTGCGCCCACGCCGACGACGTCGGTGCAGCTCGGCGGCGACTTCAGCCTCGAGCAGGTGGAGCGCGAGCACCTGTTGCGGGTGGTGGCCCGCGCCGAGAGCCTGGATGAGGCCGCGCGCATCCTGGGCATCGACGCCTCGACGCTGTACCGAAAGCGCCGCCGCTACGACGCCGAGGGGTAGGCAACGATTGCCCCGAATCCGCCGACAACGATGGGGCCACTGAATCGACCCGGCTCCCCAGCCGGACTAGACTGACAATCTGTTCGCCGGCGGCCGCCCGGCGGGGTCCTCTGCATGCACCGCATCCTCGTCTGCCTCGCGCTGGCCGCGCTCGTGCCCGCCTGCGGCTCCACCACGGCCAAGCCCGGCGTCGACGGCGGCCATCCCGCTTGCACCGACGGCGGCAGCCACTGCGTGAACACCATCGGCAGCGGCGGCACCACCGGCGGCAACCTGGTGCAGTGCCACAAGGACTCGGACTGCTCGGTGGGCGTCTGCGAGCCGTCCAACGACGGCAAGAGCTACTGCATCGCCCAGTGCGCCATCGACAGCGACTGTGCGTCCGGCGAGATCTGCAACGCCCGCGGCCAGTGCGTGCCCCGTCCGGCCACGTCGACTTCGACCACCGGGACCACGGGCACCACCGCCACCACCGTGAGCACCAACGGCCCGAGCACCACCGGCACCAGCGGCCCCTCGACGACCACCCACTCCACGGGCACGTCCGGGACCACGACGACGTCCGCCAGCGCCACCACCGGCGGCCAGACCACCGGCACCAGCGCCACGCACACCACCAGCACCAGCGGCACCTCCGCGGCCACGTCCGGCACCACCAGCAGCCTCACCACCGGCACCTCGGGCACCGGCGCGACGTCGACATCGACCTCGTCGAACACGGGCGCCACCAGCGGCACGAACACCTCGACGACGTCCACCTCGGCGAGCGCGACCACCGGCTCGGGAACGACGACGTCCACCGCGGCCAGCACGACCACGGGCGGCACCACCGGCTGCGTGTCGGGGAGCTGCCCCTCCGGCCAGGCCTGCGACTTCGCGTCGGGCACCTGCGTGGCCCAGTACGGCTCCGGTCCGCTCGGCGGGACGTGCACCACCCAGGCCGACTGCGCCAGCGGCTACTGCCAGTACTTCGCCGACGGCACCTACCACTGCGCCCAGACCTGCTCCGGCAGCAGCGAGTGCCCCACCAGCTACCTCTGCGCGGACCAGGGCGGCTCGGGCATCTGCCTCGACGAGAGCGCCTTCGGGAACTTCAGCGTGGGCACGGTGGGCGAGGACCAGACCTGCACCCGGCCCTCGAACGACACCACGTCGCAGTGCCACTCGATCTTCTACTGCAACGCCTCGGCCGGGCAGCAGGGCATCTGCACCGACAGCTGCGGCTCGACCTCGGAGTGCGAGCAGACCTCGCAGTCCACCAGCGACAGCTGGATCTGCGTGGAGAACGGCTCGCCCCGAATCCCGTACTGCTGGTTCCCGCCCACGCCTTCGGCCGCGCAGTGCACCGGCGCCTCGACCGACTGTGGCGGCGTGGGCGGCGCTTGCAACAACGGCTACTGCGACGTGGGCAACGGCTGCGTCGACGACACGCAGTGCCGCCACAGCCTCTGCCTCAAGGGCAACCGCAACTTCTGCTCCGAGCCCTGCTGCAGCTACTGGAACTGCCCGGGTGCCACCACCTGCCTCGCGGTCTGGGGCGATGACGACGGCGGCGAGGTCTTCCGCGCCTGCGTCGACGAGCCCAGCAACGCCAGTGGTTACATTGATGACCCGTGCAACCCGCAGAACGGCGGCAACGACTGCTTCACCGGCTACTGCATGGCCTACGACGCCTACAACCCGAGCTCCACCAACGGCTACTGCACCTCCACCTGCTGCACCGACGCCGACTGCGCCGACAGCTACGCGGGCACGCACTGCGTACTCGAGGACAACCTGGTTCGCGACCCGGGCGGTGGCTTCACCGGCCTCATGGGCGTGTGTGTGAAGCAATGAGAACGACCCTCTACGCGTTTGGCATCGCCTGCTGCGTGGCGCTCGCCCTCCTGGCGGGCTGCTCGAGCAACAGCAGCTGCACCAACATCACCCGCACCGCGTGCGACCCCGACGCGGGCTCGAGCTGTCCCACCAACTTCGGCTGCGTGGCCGTGCAGGACGCCATCGATCCTTGCCCGTCGGGCGCCGCGGGCTGCTGCTTCCAGATCTGCAGCACCGACTCCCAGTGCCAGAACAGTGAGCTCTGCACCGCGAGCGGCGTGTGCGCGCAGGGGCGCTGCTTCGACGGCGGGTGAAGCGTCGTCAGTTGCGCTCGGTCGGCGCGGGGAAGATGAGCCCCAGGAGCTCTTCGCCCGAGAGCTGGTAGTGCGCCCCGCAGAACTCGCAGGTCGCCTCGGCCTTGCCCTCTTTCTCCCAGAGGTCGGCGATCTCCTCGCGGCCCATGGCGGTGATGGCCCGCAGCGCGCGCTCGCGGGAGCAGCTGCAGCGGTACACCGCCGGGTGCTCGTCGATGAGCTTGGGCAGCTCGCCGCCAAAGAGCGGGGCCAGGTTCTGGAGGAGCGCGTCGTCGGTGAGCGCGGCGCCGTCGAGCCAGCCCTCGCGGAGCCGCTGGGAAGCCTCGGCCAGCTTCTGCCGATCGCCGTCGGGGAGCGCCTGGACCAGCAGGCCAGCCACCATGCCGAGCGCATCGCCGTCGTCCGGGCGAACCGTGAGCGCGATGCCCGTGGGCACCTGCTCCGACTGCTCGAAGTAGCGGTGCAAGAGGTCGGCGATCTCCGTGTCGCCCGCGGCCACGGAGAGATCCACCATGCCGCGGTAGACCTCGCCGGCCACGTCGCGGAGCACGGAGACGTAGCCCTTGCGCCCGAGCGCGCCGTTCGCCCGGAAGGGCCCCGAGCGCCCGGGGAAGTCCACCTGGGCGTTCTTGATGTAGCCGCGCACCTCGCCGCTCGGCTTGGCGTCAGCGAAGATGCCGCGTACCGGGCCGTCGCACTCGATCTGCAGATTGAGCCGCGAGTCGCCCTTCTGGAGCGCGCCCAGGAGCAGGCCGGAGGTGAGCGCCTGGGCGAAGAGCCCGGCCGCCGTGGGGTAGGCCTTGTGCAGCTCGCGCCCGCGCCGGGCCACGCCGGTCGCCGACGCGAAGATGAGCTGCAGCTTGCTCTCGGGCAAGTACGCCCGCACCACCCGATCGCCCATGGCAAACCTCGAACCTCAAGGGTACACGCCCGCTGCCGCGCGCGCAGGTGAAGCTGCGTCGAGCGGGCGAGCGGGCGTGGCCTCGGCGAATTGCGCCGCGCGTTGCCTAGAACGGGATGTCGTCGTCGGAGCGGCCGCTGGCGGCGGGGCCCTCGGCGTCGAGGTTCGGCGGCGGCGGCCCGAAGTCGTCGGCGCCGGCGTTCTGCGGGCGGGGCGCGCGGTTGGCGTCGTCGCGCGAGCCGAGGAAGACCACCTGGTTCGCCACGATCTCGGTGGTGTAGTTCTTCTTGCCTTCCTTGTCGGTCCAGTCGCGCGTCTGCAGGCGGCCCTCGACGTACACCTTGCGGCCCTTGGCCAGGTACTGGCCGCAGAGCTCCGCGACCTTGCCCCACACCACGATGCGGTGCCACTCGGTGCGCTCGTTCTTGTTGCCGGTGGCCTTGTCGGTCCAGCTCTCGGAGGTGGCCACGGAGAAGTTGGCAACGGCCTGGCCGCCGGAGGTGTAACGCACCTCGGGGTCGCGGCCCAGGTTGCCCAGCACGATCGCCTTGTTGACGGAGGAAGCCATGTCTCGCCTTTCGTATGGCCTGACCACCACGGTCAGGCTCCAATGTTGGGTGCGTGTATAGCAGCCGACCCTGACATCGCAAGGCCCCGGATCCGGATCCGCGCGGATCAGACGAGGTCGAGCATCACGTACAGGCAAACGCCGGTGGCGATGACGTAGAGCCACGCGCCGAACGCCACCGGCCCGACCTCTTTGTGCGCCGCGAAGCTCCCGCCGAGCCCGAGCGCCAGCGCGGCCACGATGAGCGGCACCGACGCCACCGCGAAGCCGTCGTGCGTGAGGAACACCAGCCAGTACACGCCGCGCCACGCGCCCACGCCGCGAAAGGGCGTGAGCCCGTAGCGCACGATGCGCGTCACGAAGGGGATCAGGAAGAGCGCCGAGCTCGCGAAGGCCGCGAGCATGAAGCGTCGATGGCGATCGAACTGGCGCGCGCGGGCAGCGCGGTAGCCGAGGATCGCGAAGACGCCGGCGAGGCTCGTGAGCAGGACATCGGCCAACGCCAGGGCAGCGCGCATCGGCCCCGAGGATGGACCGGTGTGACCGAGGCCACAAGGCTGCCCCGAGCGGGTGCAAAGAAAGATTTCCCATCCGGCGTGCGTCGGCGGTCCCTCCGTTCGAACGGAGGCTGCCATGCGAAAGCAGATTCAGACCTGGCTCCTGTGCCTGTACGCCTTCACGATGCTCACGGGCTTCCACCACCATCACCACATCGGCGGAACGAGCGGCGGCGGGGGCTGCGGTGGCGTGCCGGAGCCGTCGTCGACCGAGAGCTCGCACACCTCGAGCTCGCACGGGTCGGCCTCGAGGTGGCGGCTCGACGGCGAGCTGGTGGTGCTTTCGGACGGCGGCGCCAACGCAGAGCTGATGGTCTCGGACGCGCAGCTCGGCACGCCGATCGTCGGCGCGGAGGTGCTCGTGAATGATCTCGCGGTCCCGGAGATCGCGCCCGGGCACTACGGCGGCCCCATGCCCGCACCGGCGCCTGGCTCGACCGTCGAACTGGTCGTGAACGGCGGCTGGCCGGTGCAGCTCAGCGGCGTCATGCCGGCGTCCGCGGAAGGCGTCGCGGTCGAGGGCGATCGGGTGACGGCCTCGCTGGGTGCGGATGCCGACGGGGTCATCGTTCGCGAGTCGTCGGCCGACGGCGGCAGCGACGAGGTGACCGTGCCATCGCCCACGGCGGACGCCGGCATTGACGTGGTCCTGCCCCCGATGCCTGCGCGCGACGAGGTCGAGGTCGACGTGGTGAACCGCGCGGTCGGCCTGGACGCGGACCTCGGCGAGGTGGACCTCACCGACGCCCGCGCGGTCTCCCAGGTCCTGCTTCCTTAAGGCTTGGGGTGCGCCAGGAAGAACTGCATCGCCAGCTGGCCCACCACGAACTGGTTGGCATCGGCGCAGCCGAACTGGTCGGGCAACGGTCCCACGTCGGTGCCGCCGGGGAAGCAGTGCCCGCCGAGGATCGTGCTGTCCGCTTGATAGTCGTGCTCCCAGAACTCGAACGGCGTGCCGCTCGGTGAGAGGTAGCGCGTGGCGATGTGCGCGGCGTCCTGCTCGATGACCGTGCCGGTGCCGTCGTTCCAATAGCCGAGGGCCGCGTCGCGCTGGGGAAGCGCGGTGGTGTCGAAGTTGACGATGTTGTCGTGGTGGCCGTGCACCTGCATCACGGGAAGCTCCGCAGCGGGCGCGTCGGGCGCGATGAAGGTGCAGCCGCCCACGCCGCCCGCGCTGATCGGCGCGACCGACGCAAAGAGCGTGGTGTGGCCGCAGATGAGCCACCAGGTCATGCCGCCGCCCTGCGAGAAGCCCATGGCGTGCACGCGCTTGGGATCCACGGCCATGGCCGTCATCGCGGTCTGGACGAAGGCGAGCAGCGGCGGACCGTACGTGTCCGCCGGATCCCACGAGGGGATCGCGCCCGGCGCCGTCGGCTGGGCCACGATGTAACCATTTTGCTTTCCGAGCGCGCGCATGTTGGTGCCCAGATCTTCCTGATCGGCGTTCATGGTGAAGCCGTGCGTGTCCAGGATGAGCCCGCAGCCACCCGACGCGCACGCGGTGGGAATCTCCACGTCGTACCGGATGCCGCCCTCGCAGCTGAACTGGTGGTGGCCCGCGCTCACGTCGGTGAAGCAGCCTGAAGGCGCCACCGTCGCGCCGCTGGTGCCGGTGCTGCTGCTGCTCGTGCTCGTGCTCGTGCTCGTGCTGCTGCCCGTCGTCGAGCTGCTGCTGCCCGTGCTCGAGTTGCCGCTCGTGCTGCCGGAGCCGCTCGAGCCCCCCGAGGTCCCCGACGCCGAACCGCCAATGCCCGCGCTGGTGTGCGTCGGGGTCGATGCGCCGCCGCAGCCGACGAGGATCACGACCGCGAGGCAGGTGATGGACGTTCGCACGGCGCGCACTCTACGGCGGGCGCACCGCGTCCTGCACCTGGTTGGAAAACGGATGGTTCATCCGCCGCAGTGCGCCATCGGAAACTGCGGGCGCTCTGTCAGAGCGTCGGGCTAGGGTGCGCTCGCAGTTTCAAATTTCCGGGAGGGAAATACACATGATTCGCAAGTTGATCGTTGGAAGCGTGATCTCCGCGTTTGCGGCCTCGGCCTACGCTGCGGCGCCTGCTCCGGCTCCTGCGGCCCCCGCACCCGCTCCGGCGGCGGCGCCTGCTCCGGCAGCACCCGCCGCGGCTCCGGCGGCTGGAGCTCCGGCTGCCGGCGCTCCGGACATGACCAAGATGGGCCCGGCCTCGCGCGTTCCCAAGAACGAGAAGGCCGACAAGAAGGAGCTCGACGCGTACTTCAAGGCCAACGAGGAGGCGAGCAAGAAGGGCGACGTGAACGCCATGGCCGACATGGTCGACTTCCCCGTCACCATGGCCACCGACGACTCGAAGGGCGTGTACTCGTCGAAGGAGGTCAGCCGCGACGACTACATCAAGATGATGACCCCCTTCATGGAGATGATGAAGAACCCGCCCAAGGGCATGAAGATGACCATGACCGGCCAGTGCTTCATCCTGTCCGACGACCTCGCCTCCTGCGAGGGCGCGAACACCATGACCATGGGCAAGAACAAGACGA
Source organism: Deltaproteobacteria bacterium (assembly GCA_018266075.1). Classification (GTDB taxonomy): domain Bacteria; phylum Myxococcota; class Myxococcia; order Myxococcales; family SZAS-1; genus SZAS-1. Next base: position 104,206 of record JAFEBB010000012.1, read on the forward strand.
AGACCAACTCCCAGATGCTGATGGTCCGCAAGGACGGCAAGTGGAAGGCCAAGACCATGGTCGAGGCCGGCTGGGGCGACATGATGGCTGCCAAGCCCGCGAACTAAGCGGCACGGCACATCCCGGCCCGCATCGGACGGCACCCGCCGTCGGGGGCGGGCCGTTTCATTTCTTGTTACTTATCAATTCATGAGCCCCGATGCCCCCAGCCTCCGCTACTGGCGCGCCATGGTGGGCGCGTGGCAGAGCCCGTTTCGGCTGCGCATTCCGAACTGGACCGTGTTTCAGCGCGCAGACCTGCGTCCGATCGATCGCGCGCAGGTGGTGTCGCTCACGATGATGAAGTGGTTGTTCGTGCCGCCGCACATGCGAACGACCGTCGCCTTCGACGAAGCGGCGCAGCGCGTGCACCACACCACGCGCATCTCCAAGCTCGGCGTGACGCTCTTCCGCAGCGAGGAGTGGATTGCCTTGAACGACGACGGCTGCACGGGCGTCTTCACCGGCACCTGGGCGAGCGCGGCCACGCTCTGGCGCGACCAGCCCTGGCCCGAGTCGCGCGTGGAGATCGACCCGGACGGCGACGGCGCCAAGTACGCCTTCACCTGGCTCGGCCAGCCCATGCGCCAGGCCACGCGCAAGATGCCGGAGGGCCTCCTGCTCAGCCAGACGACGGCGTTCTCGAGGGCGGCCGCGGTGCTGCGCCGCGTGCCGGAGACGTTCGGCCCGCAGTTCTGAAGCGAGCGCATTCGCGGGCAGGGGCGAGCGAGTTCGCGCGGGCCGAGTACAGTTGCGGCGATGGCCGAGGCCCAACCGCACGCGCGTCGCGATCAGCCGCTCGTCATTCGCGTCACGCACTGGCTGAACGTGCCGCTGCTGGCGCTGATGGCCATGAGCGGCTTGCAGATCCTCGTCGCCTATCCCTACCTCGGGCCGCGCGGCGCGATGTACCGCTGGTGGCCGCTGCAGGGCTTCGTTCCGCCCGACCTTCTGCGCGCGGGTGGCTGGCTCGCGGGCGCGCGCGCGCTGCACTTCTCGACCATGTGGCTCCTGGCGCTGAACGGGCTGGTGTACCTGGTCTTCGTGCTCGCGAGCGGCGAGTGGCGGCGGCGCACGTTCTGGCCCAAGCGCGACACGGGCAACGCGGTGGGCACGGCGCTGCACTACCTGCGCATTCGACCCGCGCCGCCGCAGGGCTTCTACAACGGGCTCCAGCGGCTCGCGTACACGAGTGCCATCGGGCTGGGCGTGCTGCTGGTGCTGAGCGGCCTGGCGATCTGGAAGCCGGTGCAGTTCGACGTGCTCGCCGCGATCCTCGGCGGCTACGACAGCGCCCGGACGCTGCACCTCCTCGCGCTCATCGCCATCGCCGTGTTCGTGGTGGTGCACGTGGTGACGGTGCTCCTCCACCCGAAGACGTTCCCGCCCATGCTGACCGGAGGTCCCGAGCGTGTCCCGTCGCGCGATGATCAGCAGGCGTGAATTGCTCGTGGGCGCCGGCGCGCTGCTCGCGGGCTGCGACACGCAGCGGCCGCAGCGGGGGCTCCTGGGGTCCGTCGAGCGCTTCAACGGCAAGGTGCAGGCGGCGCTCTTCTCGCCCACGCACCTCGCGGAGACGGCCAGCGAGCGAGCGCTGACGCCGCTCGCGGCGTTCCCGCAGTACAAGATCGGATCGGAGTTTCCCGACGTGCCCGCGGGCTGGGTGCTCGAGGTGGGCGGGATGGTGGCGAACCCCGTCCGGCTGGAGCTGCCCATGCTGCAGAAGCTCGGCGGGACGGAGCTGCGCGTTCGCCACCACTGCGTCGAGGGCTGGAGCGCGGTGGCGAGCTGGCAGGGCGTCCGCGTCTCCGAGCTGCGCGCGCTGGTGAAGCCCGCGCCTGAAGCGAGGTTCGTGGAGTTCGTCTCCTTCGAGGCGGCGCCCGAGCGGGAGTCCGCGGCGCCCGACGCCAAGGCCGGCCCCGGGGCGCCCGCAGCGCTCGCGCGCACGTACACCTCGTCGTGGGATCTGGAGAGCGCGCTGCACCCGCAGACGCTGCTCGCCTATGGCATGAACGGCCAGCCGCTGCCGCTCGAGCACGGCGGACCGCTGCGGCTCTACTCCGCGGTGAAGCTCGGCTACAAGATGGTGAAGTGGCTCGCGGCCGTGCGCTTTCTGCCAGAGCCCACCGGCGGCTACTGGGAAGACCAGGGCTACGAGTGGTTCGCGGGCGTCTGAACACCCGCAACGCCGCGAGGCCTGTCGATCCGCCGGGGCGTGCGCACCCTTGATGGGGGCCCGTTCGTTCGAGCGTGGGCATCGAGGTCAGGCGCGGATGCTGGAGCGGCCCAAGCGCGAGCAGCAGACCAGGCGTTGGATCCTGGGCGCTTTCCTCGCCGCGATCGTGGCGACCTTCCTGGCCACGAACGCGGTCGCCGTGCTCGGGATGAGGCGGTTGCAGCAGGGCAACCGCCTCATCGTCGAGGACGCGCTCAAGAGCATCGAGCTCGTCTCCCGCGTGGCCCTCGACATCGACCGGGCGCGGCTCTTCGTCGACGACCACATCCTGGAGAAGGACCGCTCCAAGATGCTGGATGACGAGCGGCGGCTGGCCGACGTGAACGCGGACTATGCCGCCACCGCGCGCGCGTACGAGCCCATCGCCCACTTCGCCGGCGAGCACGAGGCCTGGGAGCGACTTCAAGACGAGGTGACGAAGCTCCAGGCGCCGCTGGGGGTCGTGGTCGAGCGCTCGCGTCAGAACGACGATCAGGGCGCGTTCATCGGCATGGACGCGCTCAACGACCGGTTCGACGCCATCGACCGCGACGTCGGCACGCTCATCGCCATCAACCGCGACGAGGCCCAGCGCCAGGTGGTGGAGGTGACGGCGCGGCAGCGCACGGAGCAGCTCTACCTGGCGCTCACCACGCTCCTGGGCCTCTGCGTCTCGGTGCTGCTCGTGACCCGCGTGAGCCGGCTCATCTCCCGGCGCGAGTCGGAGATCTGGAAGCTCGCCGAGGCCCTCGAGGAGCGAAACCGCGAGCTCGACTCGTTCGCCGGCCGGGTGGCGCACGACCTGCGCGGGCCGCTCACCGCAGTGAGCCTGGCGTCGGCGCGGCTCGCCGAGCAGGCGCGGGAGGATGGCGCGGCGGTGATCCTCAAGCGCGGCGTCTCGCGCATGGAGCTGCTCATCAACGACCTGCTCATGCTCTCGCGCATCGGCGGCGAGGTGCGCGACAACGTCTGCGAGCTCGACGCGGTGGCGGAGGCCGTGGTCGAAGAGCAGGCGCCCGCGCTCGTGGCCCAGGGTGGCGCGCTCCGCACCGCGCTCGCGCCCGCGTGGGTGCGCTGCACCGAGGGGCTCTTGCGACAGGTGCTCTGGAACCTCGTGGACAACGCCGTGAAGTATCGGCGCCCGGACGTGCCGCCCGAGGTCGCGCTGGAGGGCCGCGTGGTGGGGCGGGTCTACGAGCTGCGCGTGGTGGACAACGGCATGGGCATGAGCCCGGAGGACGCGCGCCGCGCCTTCGAGCCGTTCTTCCGCGCCGAGCGCAGCCGCGAGCTGGTGGGCACCGGCCTCGGGCTGGCCATCGTGAAGCGCGTGGTGGAGGCCCACGGCGGCGAGGTGACGCTTGAGTCCAAGCTGGGCGTGGGATCGGCGTTCGTCATCCGCTTGCGATTGGCCAACACCGGGCCAAGGCCGGAAGCACCCGAGCCGGCGCCGCGGCCCGTGTCGCACGACGCCTAACGATCAGCTCCATAGGCGCTCTGGAGCAGCGCGCGGTGATCGAGCGGGCCGCGCTTGGCGGCCTCGAGGTCCAGGCCCTCGCCGTGGCCGCGGCCGTGGCCGTGGAAGCGCACCTCGCTGCCCACCAGCTCCGCTGCGTCGGGACACGCGGGCAGGTGCAGCGGGTTGCGCAGCCGCTCGCAGGGGAGCTCGGCGCGATCCTCGAAGACGGCGTCGCCTTCGGCGCTGCGCACCGTGAAGTGCACACGCTCGCTCGAGAAGCCCAGCGTGAGCGGCGTGGCGCCCAACGCCTGGGCCACCTTCGGCAGCGCGCGGACCTCGCTCCACGGCTCGTCGCCGCCTTGCGAGAACGTGAGCCAGCCTGCGCTGGAGAGCGCGTCGTCGTTGAGCGCTGCGGCGTCGCCGGGCTCGGGCCGAAGCGTGCCGCGGAAGGCCTGGCAGTGGGTGGTGTCGCAGAGCGGCCGGCCAGGATGGCGGCTCGCGGCGGCGTTGTGCGCCACCGCGCGGGCGAGGGCGGCGCGCGGCTCACCGGCGAGCTGGGAATCTTCCGCAGCGAGCACGCCAGCCACGTAGAGCCCGAGCCGCGTGCCGAAGATGAAGCTCGAGCCCTCGCGCGCGCGGCGCTGGCGCTCGGTCGGCGGCGGCGCGCCTTCGACCGGCACGTAGGCGGGCGGCGGGCTCCAGCGGAAGCTGCCGGCGTAGGGGCGGCCGTCCTTGGGTCCACCGGGAAAGCTCAGCATCCACGGCGCGCCGAGGCAGAGCGCTTCGCCGTCGCGCGTGAGCGCTTCCAGTTGCGTCGCCGCGCCAGCGAGACGTGGGTCGTCCTTCGTTGCCAACACGGAAATCCCCGGGCAGCGCGCCTCCACCTGCTCCGGCGGCACCAGCCCGAGCACCTGCACTTCGGCGTGGGAGAGCTCGTGCTGGCTGCGCAGCGGCTCGAGCACGTCGGCGAGCTCACCGGCGAAGCTGCGCGGCTGGCGACCCTTGCGCGCAATGACCACCACCACGTCCTGATCGATCGCGACGATGAAGCCGAGCTCGGCGCGCGAGTCGGCGTCGCGGACGGTGCCCGTCTTGAGCGCGACGCCCCGCAGCCTCGGCGACGCGGGCAGGCCCGAGAGCGTCCCGCGCTCGGCGTTGTGGCGAAGGATGTCGACGACGCCCGGACTCGACGCGGCCAGCACGCGATACGCCTGGGCCAGCGCGAGCGGCGTGAGCTTCAAGGTCGGTCGAAGTCCGATGGCCTCGCTTCCGTCGGCCGGCAGCCGCGACAGCCCGAGCTTCTGCAGGATCGGTCCATACGCGCCGAGCTTGGGCATGTCGGGATCGCGCGCGGCCCAGTCGAGGAAGTAGCCATTGCACGAGCGGAGCAGGGCGGTCGGCAGATCCATCGTCCTCGGCGCGTCGTCGCCGCACGACCACTCCTCGCGCTTGGCGTCGACGGGCAGCACGGGCGCGTTCGCGAACGCCGCCGCCGCGAGGAACGGCTTCAACGTCGAGCCGAAGGGCAGGGGCACGTTCGCGTCGCCCTGGAGCTGCAGGACCTCACCCGAGTGCCGGCTCAAGACCACGAGCGCATCACCTTCGTTGAGCGGAATCGCGGCGAGCTCGTCGACGGTGAGCGGAATCCAGCGCGCGCCATCGGCGCATCGCCGCAGACGAACCGCGAGCACCCGGGGCAGGCCGTGATCCATCGGCGCGTTCGCGAGCAGCCGCGCGAGCGCGCTTCGTGCCGCGCGGTTGTCGAGCGAGCGCGACGACGCGAGCTGCCGCTTCGCCGCGCCCATCGACAAATACGCGCCGTCGTTCCAAGCGGCCAGCTCGCCGCTCTGCGACAGCGCGAAGCTCTCGTGAAAGAGCGCGTCGTCGCTCGCGGCGGGACACGCGGCCCAGAGCAGTTGATGCGCGAGCTCGTGTCGAAGCGCGACCACCATCTGCGTCGTGAGCGTCCCGTCGTGCGACGACCGAAGTTGGATGACGCCGATTCGGCTTGCCCCTGCGCGGTCCGGCGCGAGGTCTACGCCGCGCTCGATGCGAAGTCGCGGCGGCTTGGGCTGCGTTCCGGTGACCGCGCTCCACGTCTCCGCGAGATCTCGCCAGCCCGCGTTGGCCTCGCGCGCGAGGGGCGCCGCAGGCTCGAGCCCGGGCGCGAGCTCGATCGACGGAGCGGCCGCGATGGCCAGCGCGAGCACCAGCGGCGACATCTACTGCGCCGCGCTCGGGGCGATGGTGAGCGTCGCCGCGGCGGTGCGGCCGTGCACCGCCTGAGCGTACATGTCCTGCACGGTCGCGGGCGGCGCGTTGAAGGTGCCGGGGAACTGCGCGCGCATGACGTAGCCGATGTGCCGCGGCGTGTCGCTCCACCACGTGGGCTCTTCGAAGAAGAACGTGGCGTGCTCCGGCGAGAGCGAGCGCCGCTTGAGCGCCTCGTGCGCGAGCGGCAGGTTCATGGGCGGTCCGCGATAGGTCTTGTCATCGATGAGCGGCGTGAAGCCCGCGGGCACCGGATCGTCGACCACGTAGTACGCCGAGCGGAACGACTTCGCGGCGTCGCCGTCGTGCGCGTTCAACGTCAGCTCCACGTACACGTCCTCGCCCTGGGCAATCGAGTCGCCGGCCTTGATCGGCGCGAGCGCGCCATTGCGCAGCGCGAAGTAGGTGCGCTCGAGCGACATGCCGTTTGCGTCTGCGGTCACCGACGCGAGCGGCGTGCGCACCCGCGCCTTGATCGACGCGACGCCTTCGAAGTTTCCAACATGGACATGCGTCACCGTGGGCGCGAGCTTGCCCGCGAGCCCGAGCCCGCGCGGCTCCAGCTCGACCGCCGTGCCCGCGGCATCGGCAGTGACCGGCGGCATGGCCTTGAGCTCCTTCGCGTCGCGCTCGATGAGCCAGAGGCTGTGCAGGATCGCCGTCGAGCGATCGAACGTGGACAGGTCGCGGCCATTGGCGAGCAGTTGCACGATGCGCGCGCGGGCCTGGGCCACATCGAGCGAGCCGTACGACGCCGCGTGCGTGAGGATGGCGGTCATGCCGATGTCGCGCAGCGGGTAGCTCCAGAAGAAGTCCGCGTGCGGCGTGTAGACGGCGTTGGAGAGCAGCGCCCGCTGCGCTTCGCCCACGAGCGTTGCCACCTTGGCCTTGTAGTCGGGCTCGTTGGCGACGCCGCTCTCTTCGGCCGCGAGCACCGCCATCGCGAGCGCGTAGGTGTCGCCGGGCTGCAGCTTGTCGACCAGCGCGCGGGCCCGCGGCGCCTCCCTCGCGCCATTGAGCCGCGCGAGCACGTACGCGCGCGTGGGCTCGAGCGAGGGCGGCACGTCCTGCTTCGCGAGCCACTCGGTCGACTCGCGGATGCGCACGTCTTCGCGTGGGACGATGCCCGCCTCGACGGCGTAGCTCAGCCCATCGAGCGCGATCATGGTCAGCGCGGGATCCGGCTGCGAGTAGCCGTTGAACCAGGTGAAGCCGCCGCCCTTAACCTCCAGGTTAAGAATTCGCTGGACCCCTTGGGCGGCGCGGCTCTGCGCCTCGGCAAGCAGCGCGCGGCTCTGCGGGTCGAGTTGCGCGAGCGCGCCCGACTTCTCGAGCGTGCGGTACAGCGCGATGTTCGGGACGGTGCTCGACGTCAGCTGCTCCAGGCAGCCATATGGATACTCGAGCAGGTCTTCGACATTGGTCAGCGCGACCTCGACCGTCGTCGGCTGCAGCGTGAGCTCGCTCGACATCACCACGGCGCCCGGCGGCAGCTTGAGATCCAGATCGCCGCCCTTCCAGGCCACGGCGCTCACCGTCTCTTCGATCGTCGCGGGCCGCACGGGCAGGTGCTTCACGTCGCGCAGCGGCTCCTTGCCCTGCAAGAGGAACGAGACGTCCGCTTTGCCGTCGCTGCCGGCCTTGAGCTCGAAGGGAAAGACCTTCTCCGAGCCGCTCGTGAGCGAGACGTCCGCGACGGCTGCGTTGATCTGCGCCGCGCCCGCACCCGACACGTTGAGCTTGTAGCTCACGTTGCCCTGGTTCACCGCCACGCGCAGGCTGCCGGTCGCAGCGTCGCCCGCGCGGAGGAACTGGGGCAGCGAGGCGACGAGATTTACCGCGCCGCGGCTCGCGAACTCGCCCGTGCCCTCGCCGAAGCGGCCCGACGCGTCGGCGGCGACAGCGGTCACCGTCCACAGCGTCTGATTGGAGGGCAGGGTGAAGGTGATGCGCGCGTGGCCATCGGCGTCGGTGCGCACGTCGGGATCCCAGAACGCGGTGTCGCGCTCCTTCTCGTTGGGCTTGTGCGTGGGCGGCTTGATGGCCGCGAACTCGGTGTGCGGCAGCAGCCCGAGCTTGCGCGCGAGGACCTCACCGTAGCCGTAGCCCTGAAACTCCGCGCTCTGGAAGGTGGCGACGTTGTTGCGGCTGAGCGGATAGAAGAAGTCGACGATGCCCGGGCGGAACTCGCTCTGGATCGCGTACACGGCCTTGTCCACGACGCCCACCGACACAGCCGCTTGCACGCCGCGTCCGCGCGAGTCGGTGACGGTGAGATCGATCGACTGCTCGCCGAGCGGCGTGGCCTCGGCGCGCATCGGCTGCACGAGGACGTTGAGCGTGCGTGTGCGCGGCACGATTCGGAACGACGTGGTCCGCTCTTCCCAGCGGCCGCTGCTCGTCGGGTACGCGATCGACGCGTAGACAGCGCTGCCGAAGCGCTCTTCGATCGGGAATCGCTGCACGAGCGTGGTGCCGCTCACGTTCACGAGTTGCGTGGAGTAGATGCCGCTGCCGGAGAGCGTGATCCACACCGGGCCCTCGTTGCGGCCGTCGGCACCCCAGCTCTGCGGAAAGAGCGCCGCGAGCTCTGCGGTCTGGCCAGGTTCGAGCGCGCCGCCGAGTGCCTGCAATGTGAGATTTGCCACGCGCGCCACGGCCTCGCCCTTCTCGCCGAGCACGAGCGCGCTCTCTTCGCCGGTCCACGGGTGGCCGTTCTTGTCGGTGAGCGTGACGCGAGCGATGAGCGAGCCGACGTTCGTCGTTGGCAGCTTGCCGCGCCAGATGCCCTGGTCATCGGTGGTGAAGGTCTCGCTGCTGAGCGTGCGCTCGTGCTCGTCGGCGTCGCGCAGCACGAGGTCGAGCTTGCCCGCGATGCTCGGCGAGGCCTTGCCGGACAGCGTGGTCGAGCGGATCGAGAGCTGCGCGTCGGAGCCCTGCTTGAGCACCTTCGCGCTCGGGACGATCGCGCCGAGCACCTCGGTCGGCGAGAGGAAGAGCGTGCGCGCGACGTTGGCGAAGGTGCCCTGGTCGTCACGCGCGCGGACGGTGACCGTGTACTTCCACGCGCGCCGCTCGTCGCCGGGCTTGAGCGCGGGCACGTCGATCTTGATGTCCGCCTCGCCGTTGTCGTCGAGCTTGGCCGCGCTCTGCCACGGGTCTTCGCCGTTCGTGCCGCGCGCCTCGAGCGAGGAGAAGAGCCGCTCGGGCGCGGACAGGCCACCTTCCTTCGACGCCTCGGTGCCGTACGTCACGTTGCTGCCCTTGGCGCCGAGCCCGGAGTCATCGACCCACGCCGGCGCGTCGAGCAGCGAGCGATAGAGGAAGTACTCGTACGCGGTGTTCTTGGCCGCGCCGCCGGCGTAGCGCCGCCCGCGGACGTGCAGGGAGATGCTCCCGCCGGGCTGCACCGTCTCCTGATCGCCCACCAGCTCCACATAGAACGTGGGCTTCACGTACTCCTGCACGCGCAGCTCGGCGTTCTCGTGCCGGCCATCGAGCGTAGCGTCGAGTCGGAGCACGCCGGTGTCGAGGTCCTTGGGCACGTCGAGCGTGCCGTGGAAGCAACCGAACTCATCGACGCTCGCCTTGGTTGTAACTGTTCGGTTATCTGCGGTGAGGAGGTCGACGCTCACGCTGCGATTCTTCGGCGTGAACAAGCGCGCGAGGAACGAGTCCGGCTGGCGCACCACGCCTCGGAAGCCGACCTTGTCGCCGGGGCGATAGATGGGCCGGTCCGCGTAGATGAACGCGTCGGGCACGATCGCGAGCGTGGAGTAGAAGTCGGTGTCGACGACGGCGAGGTCGTTGTTCGCGCGCGCGGTGAGGAGCACGCGCGGCTCGTTGGTCTTGAGGTGCAGCTCGCCGTGCGCGTCGGTGGCGCCGCTCGGGCCCTTCGCCGCGCCCAGGTACATCTGCACCTGCGCGCCGCTCACGGGCTTCATGTCCGGGCCGGCGACGCGGACCAGGATCTCGCCGTCGGACTGCTTGGCCTGCACCTTCAAGTCGGTCACGGAGAGCACGACCTGGCCCTCGACCTTGCCCTGCACGACCTGCAGCACGTACAGGCCCGCGGGCAGCGGCGCGAGGTTCACGCGGCGCTCCTGGTAGCCGCCCTCGCCGCCGAAGAACGCGGTGAACCCGGGGACGTTGAAGTCCTTCACATCGCCGCCAAGGTCGAGGTTGAGCCACTCGCGGTGGATGAGCTTCATGCCCTCGGGCAGGTTCACGAGCTTCTCGGGGCCCTCCTCGAGCTTGGACACGGGCTTCGACTCCGCGCTCGGCGTGCGCTTGGGGAAGCCGCCAATCGACGTGCGCCACTCGGCGCCGAGCGCGTTCATCAGGAACGTGCCCGGCTCGCGGATGGCGTTCACGCCCTTGGCCGCGTAGCGACCCGGGTTGGCGATGGTGGTCGGCTGCTCGTAGGCGCGGCGCAGGTTGCTCTGCGCGAGGATGAACGGCTCGAGCGGATCCGGCTGGAGCACGCGCAGCTCCACCGGCTCGCGGCCCTCGAAGGCCACGTCGACGGCCGCCGACTCCTGCGTGCCATAGCTGCGCGGCACGGTGATGTAGAGCGGCTTGGCGAAGGCAGAAGCGCTTGCCCATGCAACGATTGCGAACGCAACGATTCGAGTCGCGATCTTCATGAGTGGAACCCTCCCGCGACGAGCGCGTTGCCCTGCGCTGTGCCGGTCAATCCGAACGTCGGCAGCTCCTCGAGCTTCTGGCGCGCGGCGTCGATCTCCTTGGGCACCGCGGGCGCGCGGCCGGCGGCTTGCGACTCGGCGTTCCACGCGTCGAGCGTGACGCCCGAGAGCAGCGCGCCGAGCTGAATCGAAAGTCCGACTGACTGCGGCTGGCGCAGGCCGGCGACCACCGGCGCCGCGGAATTGGCCAGCGCGGGCTGCTTGCCGTCGCAGGTGCGCTGGATGCGATCGAGCAGCGCCCCGGAGGATGCGTAAACCAATTGGTTACAAATCGTCCCGGTGCGCATGGTGTTGTTGCCGCTGAAGGCCTGCTTGAGCGACTCGGCGTCTTCCTTCTTCGACCAGAGCAGCGCGACGTCCGTGTTCGCCTTCGCATCGCCGTGCGGCACCCAGACGATGGCCACCTGGCGCGTCACCGTGGGCGCGTTCGACTTGCCGGCGAAGAAGGTCTTCAGCGTCTCCGGGTCGAGCGTCTTGGGGAGCTTGAGCTGCGCGGTGAGCAGCACCGGCGCGTCGACGGGGATCGCCTTCAGCAGATCGTCCGAGAGCGCGGCCACGTCCACGCGGCCTGGCGTCGCGAGCTCGCCGGCGATGCCGCGCGGCACGAGCTTGTCGCCCTCCACGCCGAACGCGAGCCGCGGCTGCGGGCCAAGCCCCATCAGGCTGGTGAGCACCACCGCGTCGTGGCCCAGTCCCGGTGTGGCGATGGTGAGCTCGAGGTCCGCGCCGGGCGTGCGCGTCGCCGCGGGGATCTTGGCGCAGAGGCCCTGGAGCACGGCCGTGGGGTTCTTCGCGATGGCGAGCCCGCTCGGCCCGAGCGACGCGTACATCGCCTGGTTCGCGAGCACCCAGCGCTGGATCTCGAAGTGGCGCGTGACCGGCGGCGCGCCGCCGTCGGTGGGCGCGGGCGCGTCACCCGGGCACGCCTCGGCGAGCTGCACGCCGTGGCCCGCGGCCTTGGTCAGCGCCTCGAACGCGGCCTGCGCGCCGGCGCCCGGCTGCGGCACGAGGACGACCGGCGTGCTGGTGGCCTGGCTGCCGCTGAACCACACGATGCGCGAGGGCGCGTCGAGCAGCTGGCTGGCGACGTAGTCGATGACCTGGCCCTTGAACGACGCGGCCACGTCCTCGCCCTTGGTACCCCAGAAGCCGGCCCACGGCCCCACGAAGCCCTGACCGAGCGGCTGCTGGAGCGCATCCTGGAGCCACGCGTTCTGCTTGATGGCGCCGTGGAGCTTGGCCGGCTCGTACACATCGACGATGTACGAGGGCACGCTCGGCGGCGCGGTGACGTCGATCTCCAGCTTCTGCGGCGCGGCGGGGATCGCGTTCGCTGCGGGCGTCTGCACGCTGGTGCCGTTTGCGCCTGGCGCAGGCGGGTGGTAGCCCGCCGGCGGCGTGAGCTTCGTGATCGGCGAGACGTCCTTCGGCCCTTCGACGTCCTTCAGCGCGTAGATGAGCGGCACCGCGAGCACCGCGATCACCACCAGCGCGATGGCCGTCTTGCGATCAGTGGGGTTCATGCGCCCACTCCTTGAGTCGATAGAAGCCGAGGAAGGCCGGGTTCTCCGGCACCGGGCGCCACTCGAGCGGCGCATTCACTGCCAGTGAAGTCAGGCTGCCGCCGCGCAGCGCCGCGCCGGGCTCGCCCGGGTGGTAGAGCACCATCGCGCCGTGCGCGGGATCGCGGTCGTGCACCACGAGCATGAGGTGAAAGACCTCGGCGCCCGGCTCGCCCTGGCGAAACGCGACGAGATCGCCGGTCTGCACCTGCGCGCGAGCCTCGGCCCCGCGGCCCAGCAGCGCGAAGTTGCCGGCGAGCAGGTTCTCCGCGTCGGCGAAGTCGCTCGGCTTGCCGAAGCGATCGCGCCAGAGCGGCGTCGCGCGCGCGGGCTCGAGCTGCTTCCACGCCTCGCGATAGACGAAGCGCACGAAGCCCGCGCAGTCGCGCTGCTCGGGCGTCCACGCGGGATCGAAGTGATCCACCTGCGCGAGCGCGTGGGCAGCGATGGCCTGTCGCACGAGCGCAGGGTTCGCCGGCGGGGCGCCGAGCGCCAGAAGCAGCAAGGGCAGGGCGCGCATCAGTCGCCCATCCCGTAATCGCCGACGGAGCTCTCGCCCTTCTGCACGGCGGCCGCGGCGTCGTCGAGGTTCTTGGGCCAACCGGCGGTGGGCGCGGGGTCTTGGCTGGGCACGTAGATCTGGCCGTGCTCGCCGTCGAGGACGTTGACCCACGCGAGCACGCGCGTGGTGCCGCGCGTCGCCAGGGGGATCTGCACGCGCCGCTTCACCTCCTGCGGCGTGCCCTCGAAGAGCGTGACGTTCAGCGTGGCGAGCGTGTGCGCCTTGTCGCCGCTGGGCCAGTAGTTGGTGGCCACCAGGAACACGCCCTTGGGCGGCGCGCGGTGGACGTAGAGGTACGGGCCGTACGCCGGCTGGTCGAAGTCACCGCCTTGCTCGTTCAAATAGAAGGTGCCGCCCGACGGGCTCGAGGTGTTGGCCCAGTACACATGATACATTTTGGTTACATCGATGGTGCCATCGGCCTTGGTGCTCGCGTCGGTGGGCTCGTAGATGTGGAGGTCGGTGTAGACGCCGTCGGTGTCGCTGGTAAGCACGGCCTTCATTCCGACTGGTGGGATCTGCGCGTAGCTGGTGGCCTGGGCGCTGCCGGTGCCGCCCTTGTTGGTGGCGCTCACGGTGACGACGTTCTTGCCCGAGGCGGCGGGGAACGCGCGCGAGAACTTCCCGTCGGCGGTGCGCATCAGGTAGCGGTCGCCGTTGATGGACACGACGATGGGATCGACGGTCTTGTCGCTGCACTCGCCGGCGACAGTGAGCATGCGGCCCACGGTCCAGCCGCCGGGCGGCGAGGTGAGGGTGACGGTGGGCGCCCTCGTGCCCTGGCCGATGGGCACGCCCACCTGCCTCTCGGTGGGCGGCGGTTGGACCGCCAGCGCGAGCGTGAGCACGACGTGGAGCACGCGTCCTCCGGACGATTGGAGCCCGCACGTTACAGGAATCGCGCCAGCGCAGATCCTTGGAACTTCAAGGGGGCGGCTGTCGTCGGAGGGCCGCGCTGTGGCTCGGCGACCGCGGCGACCGGGCACGGCTGGCGACTCACACCGTCACTTGCACCGCGAGGACTCACGATCGCCGGACTCGAGGAACGTGCCGGGCCGTAGGTCTTGGCGCCGCCGTTCACGAGCAGGGTGCCATCCGGTCGCAGGACGACGTTCTCTGGGTTTGACATTGCTCGGGCCCCGAATTCGATAGTCCCGGGATTGTGAAAACGAGAGGGCTCATGGTTGTCTCGCAGGACCTCGCCAGAGAGCGGCGCGCTGCGCAGCCCCGTGCTAGCCTCACGCGGCCACCTGCGACGGAGCCGCCATGCGCAAGCTCATCCTCCTCACCGCGATGCTCTGTGCCTGCAGCGGCAAGAGCCCCACCACGAGCGACGGCGGTCCCACCGACGGCGGCGCGACCGACGCCGGAGTCGACGCCGGCAGCTGCGATGGCGCGTGCCCGCAATCGCTGATTCAGCACGTGGTGGTGATCATTCAAGAGAACCATTCTTTTGATTCATACTTTGGAAACTATTGCACCGCGGCGGCCGGCTCGAACCCGACCTGCACCAGCGGGCCCGGCTGCTGCGAGGCCGCCCCCGCGACCGACCCGAGCGGCTCGGCGCCCGTCGTGCTCGACGACACCCAGAACGCGAGCACCAGCCCCAACCACGAGCAGGACTGCGAGCTCGCCGAGATGAACGACGGCGGCATGGACCACTTCGTCAGCGGCGGCGGCAACGGGTGCTCCGCGAGGGCGAACTTCGCGGTGGCCAATGCCGCGACCCTGAGCACCGGCTACTGGGCCTGGGCCACGCAAGGCGCCTTGGCCGATCACTGGTTCCAGTCCCTCGCCGGAGCCAGCGCCTCGAACGACATGTATCTCGCGCGCGCTGGCTACGTGTTCACCGACAACTCGTTCGAGACCCACTCAAAGGGCTCAACGTGCGCGAACATCGCTGGAATCGCGCAACAGACCTACTCGGATGCGACCATCGGTGACTTGCTCAGCGACGCCGGCGTGACCTGGGCGTTCTACGCCGAGGGCTATCAACAAGCCGTGGCGACCGATCCTGCGTGCGAGCCAATCCCTCCGGACTGCCCTGCGCGCCTGCCGCTCTATCCTTGTCTCTATGACCCGACGGACGTGCCTTTCGAGTTCTATTCACAATGGCAAGACGATCCGGTCCACATGCGCGACTTCAGCCAGCTCGCGGTCGACCTCGTCGCCGGTACGTTCCCTTCGGTCGTGTACGTGAAGGGCCTCGGCTACCACACCGAGCATCCCGGCGCCGGCACCACCATCACCGCAGGCGAGCAGTTCGTCCAGAGCGTGCTCGATCTGGTGAGCAACTCGAGCTACGCCCAGAGCACGCTGGTGATCATCACGCCCGATGAGAGCGGCGGCTACTTCGACCACGTCTCGCCGCCGAGGCCGAACACCGCCGACGGCCAGCCTTATGGGCCGCGCATCTTCACCATCGCCTACGGCCCCTTCGCGCGCGCGGGCGGGATCGCCCACGGGCAGTTGGAGCATGCGTCGATTGTGAAGTTCATCGAGTGGAACTGGCTTCGCGCCGACGGCCAGCTCGGCTTGCGAGACACCACCGCTCACAACATTGGTGAACTGCTCGATGCCTCGAAGACCGGCGTGACGGTTCCACAGTAGCGGTGCGCTTCTCGGATCGGCCGATCGGCCATTCGGTCTAGGCTCTCCGGATGCCCACGCCCATCGACGTGCTCATCGTCGGCGCCGGCCCCACCGGCCTGATGCTCGGCTGCGAGCTCGCGCTTCGGAAGGTTCCGTTCCGCATCATCGACAAGACGCCGGAGCGGGCCGGCACCTCGCGCGCGCTGGCGGTGCAGGCGCGCACGCTGGAGGTGCTCGCGCGGCACGGGCTCGCGGAGCAGATGCTCGCGAACGGCCGCACCAGCCTCGCCGCGCGCGCGTTCGTGGGGCGCAAGCAGGTCACCTCGGTGAAGCTCAGCGACATCGGCGTCGAGGACACCGCGTATCCCGTGGTGCTCATCGCCTCGCAGGTGGTGACGGAGCGTGCGCTCGAGGGCCGGCTGCGCGCCTTGGGCCACGAGGTGGAGCGGCCGGTGGAGCTCACCAGGTTGGAGGTCAATGGAAAGGCGCGCTGCGTGCTGCAGACGCCTCGCGGCGAGGAGGTCGTCACGCCGCGCTTCGTGGTCGGCTGCGACGGCGCGCACAGCGCGGTTCGCAAGCAGGGCGGCTTCAGCTTCGAGGGCGACGCGTACGAGAACGGCTTCATCCTCGGCGACGTGAAGGTCGACGGTGACCTGCCGCCGGGCGAGATCCTCTTCTTCATTGCCAAGGACGGCCCGCTGGTGGCGCTGCCGCTGGTGGGCGAGTCGCGCTACCGAATCATCTCCGTTCGCGCGATGGCCGAGAACGAAGGCCCGCCGCAGCTCGAGGAGCTCCAGCGCCGCATCGACGAGCGCTCGCCCATTCCGGTGAAGCTCTCCGACGCGGCGTGGCTCACCCACTTCCGCCTGCACCACCGCATCGCGGATCGGTTCCGCCGCGGGCCGCTCTTCCTCTGCGGCGACGCCGCGCACATCCACAGCCCCGCAGGCGGGCAGGGCATGAACACCGGCATCCAGGACGCGTTCAACCTGGGCTGGAAGCTCGCGCTCGCTTGCCGCGGGATCGGCGGCGAGACGCTGCTCGAGAGCTACGCCGAGGAGCGGCGGCCGGTGGGGCTGCAGCTCTTGAACACCACGGATCGCATCTTCAGCGGCGCGACGACGCCGGGGCTGATGGGCGTGCTGCGCACGAGGCTGGTGCCGAAGCTCGCGCCGTGGGTGCTGGCGTCGAAGTCGCGGCGCGCGCTGCTCTTCCGCTTCATCTCCGAGCTGCGCATCAGCTACCGCGACAGCTCCATCGTCTCCACGGGAACCAGCTTCGGGCTCCAGGGCGGCGATCGCGTGCCCGATGGACCGCTGACGCTGCCCGACGGAACGCCGTCGACGCTGCACGTTCAGCTGCAAGGGCCGGCGCCCAAGCTGCTGGTGTGGTCGGACGCGCCGCCCCCGGGGCTCGCTGCAGCGGCGGGCGCGATTCGCGATGCGCTGGGCGGGGAGCTGGGCGTCATCGAATTCTCGAACGCCCCGCGCGCGGGCGCGTGCGTGCCGAGCGCGGTGCTCCAGTCGCGACTCGGGGTGCGCGGCCTGCGGATGGATCTGGTGCGACCGGACGGCCACCTCTCGGCGCGAACGGACAGCCTCGATCCCACGCCGCTCTTGCTGCACCTGCGGCGGATTCTCCGCAGCTAATCCGTAGATGGCGCGGGCACTCTGCCGCGCGCGATGCCCACCAGCCTGCGGCACGCCTCGTCGATCGTGTCGCAGAGGAAGAGATCGCTCCGCCCGGTGAGGATGACCACCGAGCGGAAGATCGCCTTCTTCAGTCCGGTGATGCCCACCACCGCGGCCGCGCGGATGTGCGGCCGATTCCCGCGCACGTACTCCCGCAGGAGCGCGACGTTCTCCGAGTTGAAGTTGACCTGGCTGAAGTCATTCACCACCAGCGCGCCGCGAGGCGGGTACGCGCGAATCAACGTCGCGAACCCGTCGAGGCTTGCTTGGGAGTCCTCGATCGCGACGTTCGAGTAGTCGAGGTGGAGGATCGACACGCCGTCGATGACTTTGACTTCGGCGCTGCTCATGGCGTCCTCGAGCGCTCAGTTCTTCAGCGCGATGGCCCGGCTGATGAACGGCACCAAGACCTGGGCGTCCGGGCTCAAGATCCGCCGCTGCGCGCGGGTGAGCACGCGCACCGTACCCGCCACGTGCGGCACCTCGACGATGCACGGTCCCAGCGTCTCATCGAGCTTCCAACGTCCGCCGTGCGCCAGGGCGCGCACCGTCTCGCCCAGGTAGGCCGCGAGCATCACCGACACGTTGCGGAAGTCGTCGTTGGCGATGGTGCGCATCGGGCCGTCGTGAAAGAGCGCGTCGAGCTTGGCCACGCTCGCCAGGTCGTGCTCCAGGCGCACGTGGAAGTGCTTGTCCACCACGGACACGAATTCCCGGTCGAGGAAGGCCATGTCCTGTGTAACCGAGCGTTCGTCCATGCCGTCGAGAGCCTAAGCCATCTGGCGCATTGCGTCTTTCCGAGCGGGACGCATCGCGTTATGTGGCGGGGATTGCATCTCATTTGAGGGCCGACACCATGCGCACCCAGTTTCGCGGAACAGGCTTCGTCACCGGCGAGCACAAGGTCACCAACGCCGACATGGCCAAGGTCTGCGACACCAGCGACGAGTGGATCAAGGAGCGCTCGGGCATCGAGCAGCGCTACTTCGTGGGCGACAACATCGGCACGTCGGACCTCGGCGTCGAGGCCGCCAAGAAGGCCATGGCCGAGGCCGGCGTGACGCCCGCGGACATCGACTACGTGGTCTTCGCCACCATGACGCCCGACTACTACTTCCCGGGCTCGGGCTCGCTGCTGCAGGCGAAGATGGGGATGGGGAACATCCCCGCGCTCGACATCCGCCAGCAGTGCACCGGCTTCATCTACGGGCTCCAGGTCTCCGACGCGCTCATCCGCTCCGGCGCGGCCAAGAAGCTCCTGCTGGTGGGCGCGGAGATCCACTCCGGCTTCATGCCCTGGACCAAGCAGCAGTGGGACGTGGTGCTCGGCAAGAGCACCGAGGACATCCCCGCGAAGGACCGCGAGTGGGCCACCAAGTTCCGCGACCGCACCGTGCTCTTCGGCGACGCGGCGGGCGCGGTGGTGCTCACTGCGGGCGAGGGCGACACGGGCCTGCTCGGCTTCAAGCTCCACGCCGACGGCTCGCAGGCCAAGAGCCTGTACGTGCCCAGCGGCGGCTTCGCGTTCCGGCCGTACTTCACCCCCGAGCACTTCGCCGAGGGCCGCCACGTGCCGCACATGGAGGGCCGCGACGTCTTCAAGATGGCCGTGACCAAGATGCCGCAGGTGGTGGAGGAGATCCTCGGGGAGCACAACCTCAAGGTCTCGGACATCTCGCTCTTGATTCCGCACCAGGCGAACCTGCGCATCTCCGAGGGCGTGCAGAAGAAGCTCGGCCTGCCCGACGAGAAGGTCTTCAACAACATCCAGCGCTACGGCAACACCACCGCGGCGACCATCCCCATCGCGTACCACGAGGCCAAGGCCGCCGGCCGCATCAAGAAGGGCGACCTGGTGTGCTTCGTGGGCCTGGGCGCGGGCTTCCACTGGGGCGCGGCGCTGATGCGGGAGTAGGCAGTCCGAAGACCCGCCGGTTCGGACGTCCTCGGCGATTGGGCTTTCGGACGGTATGATGGGGCCAGCGGAGACTGCGTGAGTCGAGTCAAGGGCACGGCGATCTCGGGGCGGCTCAACTACGCGCGGCGCCGCGGTGGTGAGGAGGCCGTGAAGGCCATCGTCGCGGGCATCACCGACCGCGAGGCCCGCGAGCAGCTCGCCGACGGCAAGGCGCTCAAGAGCAACTGGTACCCCTTCAGCGCGCTCGTCGACATCACCGTCGGCATCGACAAGTTCTTCGGCAAGGGCGACCTCTCCATCGTGGCCGAGGTGGGCGGCGACGTGGCCGAGGCGGATCTGAACGGCGTCTACAAGCTGTTCTTCGCCATCGCCAGCCCGCAGTACCTGATGGACAAGGCCGCGAGCATCTGGCGCAACTACTACGACTCCGGCGAGCTCCTCGTCATCGAGCGCGCGCCGAACCTCGCCGTGCTCGAGCTCCGCGACGTGGCCACGCCGCACCGGGCGCACTGCCTGAGCGTGCAGGGCTGGATGCACCGCTCGCTCGTGCTCTGCAAGTGCAAGGACGTGCACGTGGACCACAGCGAGTGCCGCGCGCTGGGCAGCAAGCGCTGCGTGTTCAAGGGCAGCTGGAGCTGAGCCGAGCTCAGTGCTCCGCCTCGGCCTGCGCGCCGCGGTGCGAGAAGAGCGGGTTGTTGTCGTAGCTGGGCTGGACCACGCGTCCCGGGTTTCCGCCCACGAGACATCCGTCGGGCACGGTGCGCGAGAGCATGGTGCCGTTGCTCACCGTGACGCTGTTGCCCACGCGAATCGCGCCGGAGAGCACCGAGCCCGTGCCGACCCAGACGTCGTCGCCGATGACGGGGATGCCCGGCGCGAGCCGTTGATGGCCGACGCCGATGGTCACGTTGTGGGTGATGCTGAAGTTCCGGCCGATGCGCGTGGGCCCCACGAAGATGTTGCTCGCGTGACCGATGTAGAAGCCCGGGCCGACCTCGGCGTTGAGCTCCACGTGGTGCACCAGGCGCATGCCGTAGCTCAGCGCCTGCGCCAGCGTGAGCAGCGGCCGCACCAGCACGGGATGCTCGCGGAGCTGCCGGCGCGCGTAGCGGTGCAGTCGGTAGGCGGCCACGCAGTGCAAGCCGAAGTGCCGCGTCCACAGCCAGGCGCGCTGACGGAGCGGCGGCGTGGGGCTGCCCAGCTCGATGGAATAGAACTTCGCGAGGTCGGCGCGGAAGGCGTCCTCAATCGGGATGCTCTCCAGGCCCGGGCTGCGTGACGGATCGACGACGTTGTTGCTCATGCCGCTGCGAGCTGCGCGCCGCGTGCCACTCGAGCTTGCGCTTCGTGGTTTCGGCCGCCGCGCGACGAGGTGCCGCTGTGTTTTCGCGTGCGCGCGAAAGCCTTGCGCCATTGCCTGGGCCCGCGGCGGTGGCGAACGTCGGGGGGGAGGTCGAATGCGAGCATCGGCGTTTCGCCGGCGGGCCGCGTACCTGGTGGTGCTCGTCGCCGCGACGGCGCTCCTGCTCGCGGTGACCTTGCCGCTCTGGAAGCCGCTGCTCCTGGCCGCCGTCTTCGCGGCGGTGTTGCGGCCCGCGCAGCGTTGGCTCGCGTCGAAGCTGGGCGAGCGGCCGGCGTGGGCCGCGGGCATCCTGTGCTTCGGCGTGGTGGTGCTCTTGCTCGTGCCGCTCGGCGGGCTGGTGGTGCTCTTCCTGCGCTGGGCGCCGCAGGGCGCGACCATGCTCGCGCGCGCCGCCAAGCCCGACGCGCTCGCGCACACCGTCGACACGCTCCCGCCGCCGCTCGCGGCGCTGGGACATCGACTGCTCGCGCGCGGCGCCGAGCTCGCGTCCATGGCCACCGCGCAGCTCGGGCCGCTGACGGCCGCCGTCGGCCGCGCGCTGTCGACGACGTCGGGGCTCGTGTTCGCCGTGCTGTTGATGCTCATCGCGCTCTTCGTGCTGCTGCTCCAGGCGCCGGCGCTGGTGGACTGGCTCGCGAAGGTGTCGCCGCTGGGCGCGCGGCGCACGCGCGAGCTCATCGACGAGGTGCGGCGCACCGGAGTGAGCACCGTGGTCGCCGACGGGGTGACGGCCGCGGTTCAAGCGGCGGTGGCCACGGTGGGCTACGTGATCTTCGATGCGCCGGTGCCCCTTCTCCTCGGCGCTCTCACGTTCGTGGCCGCCTTCATTCCCACCATCGGGACGGCGCTCGTGACCTTCCCCGCGTGCTTCTTGCTGGTGCTGCTCGGTCGGCCCTGGGCGGCGCTGGGGCTTCTCGCCTATGCGCTGCTCGTCGTGGGACTGGTGGACAACGTGGTGCGGCCGTACCTCATCCACGGCGCGACCGCGATGAGCGGGCCGGCGCTCTTCTTTTCGATCCTGGGCGGCATCTTCACCTTCGGCGCGATGGGGATCATCGTCGGGCCGCTGGCCCTCTCGTTCTTCCTGGCCGTGGTGCGCATGGGCGTTCGCGACTTCGCGCGGCGCCCGCCGCGGGCGCTGCCCACGGCGCCCGTCCAGCCGCCGCTGCAGTGACCGCGGGTCGACGCGCCTCGGGCGCGCGCGTTGCAAGACGCCGCGCGACGGAGGTGGCCCATGCACTTCTTCAATCGCCAGGAGGCCGGCGCGGAGCTCGCCTACCGGCTTCGACGGCTGGGTGATGCGCATCCTTTGGTGCTGGGGCTCTCGCGCGGGGGAATGCCGGTGGCCGCGGAGGTGGCGCTCTCCCTGCGTGGAGAGCTCGACGCCTGGGCGGTGGAGAACGTGCCCGCGCCCGGCTCGCCGCAGGTCACCATCGGCGCCGTGGCGGAGGAGCTCGGGATCTACCTCGACCCGCACGTGATTCGTTCGCTGGGCATCTCCGACACCGAGGCCATGCTTGCCGCGAGCCGACAGGCGGCAGAGGTGGATCGGCGGGTGTGGCAGTACCGACACGGCCGGCCCGAGCCGGTGCTTCAAGGGCGCCTGGTGGTGATGGTGGACGACGCGAGCGTCTCCGGCGCCACGTTCCTTGCGGCGCTGCAGGCCATCGCGCGGCACGCGCCCGCGCGGTGGATCGCCGCCATCCCTGCGGCGACCGCGCAGGCGGCGGCCCGGATTCGCGGGGCAGGCGGTGATCTGGTCTGTCTCGCCACCGTGGATGCGGCCTGGCCGCTGAACCGCATCTACCGCGACCTGAGCCCCGTGAGCGACGAGGAGGTGATGACCTTGCTCCACCTCGCCACCGGGCCGGGGCCGAGCCCGCTGTCGCATTAGATATGTCTAAGACAGGGCGAGATCGTCAGGCCCGGGCGCGAGGCGGCTCCTCGGGTTGCTCCACCGGCAGCGCCACGTGGAAGCGCGTGGTGAACCCGGGCGTGCTCTCCACCCAGATGCGCCCGCCGTGCTGCTCCACGAGCGCTCGCGAGATGTAGAGCCCCAGCCCGAGTCCGCGCACGCCTGGGAGCTGGTTCCGGTGCAGCCGCTCGAAGCGTTGGAAGAGCCGCGCTTGCTCGGCGTGCGCGAGTCCCGGGCCTTCGTTGGCAATCGCGACGCGCACCTCGCCGGGATGGATGTCGACAGCCACGTCGATCGATGAGTCGGGGAAGCTGTACTTGGCCGCGTTGGAGAGCAGGTTCCAGAGCACCTGCTCCAGGCGCAGCGGATCGGCCGAGAGTGGTGCCGGCTCGGCGGCGGGCGTCGCCAGCCGGATGGGCTTGCCCAGGAGCTGCCCATCCACGCGCGCCAGCATTCCCGAGAGCAGCTCCACCACGTCCACGCGGCCGCGCTGGAGCGTGAGCCGGCGGGCGTCGAGCTGCGAGAACGCGGCGAGGTCGTTCACCATGCGGTCGATCTGGTCGACCGAGCGCATGATGTTCGCGGCCGCCTCCTCCGGGCAGCGCCGTCGCGAGCCGCGGCCGAGCAGGCCCGCGCTCATGGCGATCACCGAGAGCGGCTGCCGCAGGTCGTGCGCCACCAACGCCAGCCACTCGCGCTGCCGCCGCTCCGTCTCGCTGGGCTCGGCGCGCGCTTGCTCGTCGCGCACGCGCTCGGCCTCCACGCGCACCACCGCGTCGTAGGCCTCTTCGGCGAGCTTGCGAAAGCTGGCGGCCGTCTCGCGGAGCGTCGATTCAGCGCGAGCCCGCGCCTCCCGCTCGATCGCGTGCGCCAGCGCCAACGACGCAGCCCGGACCAGGCTGAGCAGCGCGGCCGCGCCCGGCTCGACCGGCGCGCGCAGCACGGTGAGCACGGCGCGGACCTCGCCCGCGGCAATCAAGGGCAGGGTCAGAGGCTCCCGGGGATCGAAGCGCTCGAGCGCACGGGCGATGGGGTCGGCGTCGCGCGCGGCTTGCCAGGCGGCCTGGGTGGCGCGGCGGTGGGCGTCGCTGCTGTCCCGGTCGAGCTCGGCGATCTGCGCGACGTCGAGCCCGAGGTGCGCCGCCACCCGCAGCCCGCCGTCTCCCTCGAGGCGAAGAACGTGTCCGGCGGGCGCACCGAGCGCACGCAGCGCCCCCGCGAGCGCCGCCCGACACACCTCGTCGGCGCGCGTGGCGGCCCAGAGCTCCTGCAGCGCGTCCGCCGATGGGACACGACTCCCTGCGTCGCCGAGTGCGACCTCGAACATCGTCATGCTTTCCCCCGCACAGGGCCTTCCGGCCCCGCGTCGGCCGGCGCACAGAGCAATGCCGGTGCCACGCTTCGCCGCAGCGCAGCGCGCGTTCGGGCCGCGTGCCACCGGCAATTTCTGCATCCACCTCGGCAATCCTTTCGGCGTCCGTTCGGCGGTTCCGCCAGGGTGGAATGCGCTGAGCGCCAACCGACACCCCAGGTGTGGGTGCTGTTGCCTTTTCCGCATCAGCCATGCGCATCATTTTCAGGATTGGGCCCACGCTGCGGGGGCGGCGGGGTTGTTTCCACGCAGGATCACCGGAGAATGGCGCTGGGGAGCGCCGTCGACCGTCGATCCTTCAGGGAAGCAGACCTGGAGCGGGACCGATGCGAGAGGGAGTTCTCGTCGTCGACGACGATGGCGACGCGCGTGCGTCGCTCACCAGCGCCTTGCAGCGCGCCGGGCACCTGGTCGCGGCTGCGTCGGAGCTCCGCTCTGCGCTCGACTGCCTGGTGCGGCTCCAGCCCTCGGTCGTGCTCGCCAGCGTGCACCTCGCGGGCGGCGACGGGCTCGAGCTCCTGCGCCGAGCCCGCGCCCAGGGGTCGAACGCCGCGTTCGTGATGCTCGGGACGGCGCCCACCCGCGAGCGCGCCGACGCGGCCGCGCGGGCCGGTGCGATGGAGCTGGTGGAGAAGCCGCTCGGCGACGACGCGGCCGTGGCCCTGGTGGAGCGCGCGCTGGAGTGGCGCCGACTCCGGGGCGGCGTGCTCGCGACGCCGCAGGGCGGCGCGCTGCCCGCGGGAATGGTGGGCGAGTCGGCGGAGCTGCGCCAGGCGCTGGAGGTCGTGCGTCAGGCAGCCGCCACGCGGGCCACGGTGCTCATCCTGGGCGAGTCGGGCACGGGCAAGGAGCTGCTGGCCTACGCGCTGCACCAGCTCTCCCCGCGGAGCTCACGGCCGTTCGTGAAGCTCAACTGTGCCGCGCTCCCGGACTCGCTGCTGGAGAGCGAGCTCTTCGGTCACGAGCGCGGCGCGTTCACGGGTGCGGCCGCGCGCAAGGCCGGGCGCTTCGAGCGGGCCGACGGGGGCACGCTCCTGCTCGACGAGATCGGCGACGTGCCGCCCTCGACCCAGGTGAAGCTCTTGCGGGTGCTGCAGCAGCGGGAGTTCGAGCGCGTGGGCGGCACGGAGACGCTCACCGCCGACGTGCGCCTCGTGGCCGCGACGAATCGGGATCTCGCCGCCGAGGTGGCTGCGGGGCGCTTCCGCGAGGATCTCTACTATCGATTGAACGTGGTGACGGTGAGCGTGCCGCCCCTGCGCCACCGCAAGGCCGATATCCCCGCGCTGGCAGCGCGCTTCCTCTCGCGCTTCTCGGCTGCGTACGGCAAGGCCATCGAGGGCCTCGCCCCGGACGCGCTCGACGTGCTCATGCTCTACGACTGGCCCGGAAACGTGCGCGAGCTGGAGAACGCCATGGAGCGCGCGGCGGTGCTCTGTCGCGGGCCGCGGGTGGGCGTGGGCGATCTGCCGCCGGAGCTGCGCGCAGGTCCCTCGTCGGCGCGGCGGGTGCCCAAGGTGCCGGGCGCGACGCTGTACGAGATCGAGCGGCACGCGATCCTGTCCACGCTGGAGGCGGTGGGCGGATCCACGTCGCGCGCCGCGGCGGTGCTGGGCGTCAGCGTGCGCAAGATTCAGTACAAGCTGCGCGAGTACGAGGCCGCCGACGCCACGCCGCCCGAGCCGCGTCCGCAGCGCGAGCCGGATCAGGGCGAGCTCCCGCTGCACGCCGGCGGCACGCGACGGTGACGGTCAGGTCCCCGCAGGCTTGTCCACGCGCCGCTGGATCCACTGCGACACCTGCGGCGGCAGCTCCGTGAACTCCAGGCCCATGCCCTTCTGGCCGAACTTGATGCCGTTCCACTTCACCCGCGCCGAGCACCAGCCCTGGCGCAGCCAGCCCAGCGGAACGACCACGTCGAGCTGCTCGCCTGGCTCGAGCGCGCCCTTGGCGCAGATCACGAACGCGCCGCGCCGGCTCAGATCCACCAGGCGCGCCGAGCAGAGCTTGCCCTCGAGCAAGATCTCCACGGCCTCCGTCAGGGGCACCCGCAGCTGGCGGCGCCGGCCCCACGACGCCGGCCGCCCGCAGGCGAAGGCCACCATCGCCGAGAAGTCGCGCAGGCTCTCGCGCGTCACCTGCACCAGCACCCGCGTGCGCCCGCCGGGGACCACGGTGACCGACTCGCCCTCGAGGACGAAGACCGAGTCATGGCCGATCACCTTCACCACGAGCTTCAAGGGCAGGGTGGGCACGCCCTCGCGGAGCGCCTGCTGCGGCAGCTCCAGCGAGCACGTCTCGGCGTCGAGGTGCGCGTGCCGCAAGAGCTCGCGGCGGCTCGGGAGCAAAACGTCGAGGCGCGTCTCCGAGCGCCGCGGCTCAACGGCGATCGGCTCGATCACGTACAGGTCAGCCATGGTCCAGCCCCCAGGTTCCCACCACCCTCACGCACCACCTCCTCGCCCTCTCGGCAGGAGTGCGCACGTGCGAGCGCGCTGCCAACTGCGAATGGGTTTCGCCGCGCCGCGAAGGAAACGCGTGCCCTCTCGATGAAGCGACCCAGCGACGAATCAGAAGGGAACCGACCAGCCGCTCGTGGGGTCGACGCCCTGGCGGCCCTCGCGCGGCAAGGGCACCACCAGCGTGGGCACCTCGAGGTTGCGGATCACGCCGCCCGCGACGGAGCCGAGGAGCTGGCTGGAGAGCCCGCCGCGGCCCTGCGCCCCGAGCACCACCAGGTCGGCCGGCAGCTCGCGGGCCACGCGGGCGATCTCCCACGCGGGATGGCCCTCGCACACCACCGCGCGGGTCAGCAGGCCAGCCGCCGAGGCCTCGCCTTCTTCGACCGCGAGCTGCTCGGTGGCGTGATCGATGGCGTTCTGACGGTACGCGGCGTCGGCCTCTCGACCGTTCGCCCGCTCGCCCAGCCCAAAGAGCTGCGGCGCGATCACATGAAGGAGCGTGACCTGCGAAGTCCACTGCTTCGCGAGCGCCAACGCCACGTCGACCGCACGCTCGGCGCACGGGCTGAAGTCCGTGGCCACGAGGATGCGCTCGATGTGCTCCATGCCGCACCTCCGGCGTTCCGCCGTTTCCGTTTCTAGATGTGAACGCCCGCGCACCGCGGCAAGGCCGCGTGGGCGGGCGGCGAAATTTGGACGGCGCACCGGATTCGCGTGCGCAGCCTCTGCGCAGCGAGCGTCGACTGCCGAGCGGAAATGAGGGCCCAGTTGGGGCAATCGCGAAGAGATCTCGCGGCGCGAAGTTCCTTCCGGGAAGACCGTGCCTATATGCAGGCCCTCAGCGGCGGCTCATCTCCGCGCCGGGGTGTGGCCGGTTGTGCAGTTGGCAGTTTGGGGGTTGTACCGATGGTTCAGCAGTCGCGGTTCCCGGGCACGGCCCGGGGCAACTCGGGCGCGGAGCAGGGCGCCCTCTCCGAGATTCGTGAAGCGAACGACGTGGAGCTCCCGCTGCGGCGCCTGGAGGTTCCGGGCAGCGAGCCCAGCGATCCGCGTCGGCAGGCCAACGGACGCGCAGGTCAGGTGCTGGTGGTCGACGACGACGGCGACGCGCGCGGGCTCCTGGCGCTCTTGTTGCGCGATGCGGGCTTCGACGTGGAAGAGGCCCCCGACGGTCCCGCGGCGCTGCAGGTCATGGAGAGGCAGCTGCCTGCCTTGGTGCTCGCCGACCTGCGCATGCCCGGGCTCGACGGCTTGCAGCTGCTCGAGGCCGCTCGCCGCCGAGGCTTTGGCGGCGGGTTCGTGGTGCTCACCGCGCATGCGTCGGTGGAGACGGCGGTGGAGGCCATGCGCCGCGGCGCCGACGACTTCTTGCGCAAGCCCATCCACCCCGACTCGGCGGTGAAGCTGGTGCAGCGGGTGCTCGGCGTGCAGCGCGCGCCGGTGGAGAGCACGCTCAAGAGCGACGGCGATCCGCTCGCGGGCATCGTGGGCCAGACGCCCGCGTGGACCCAGCTCCTGGAGGTCGTGCGCCGCGCCGCGCCCACGTCCGCGACGGTGCTCATCCTGGGCGAGTCGGGGACGGGCAAGGAGCTCATCGCGCGCGCGGTGCACCAGCTCTCGCCCCGTCGCGCGGCGCCGCTGGTGGCGGTGAACTGCGCGGCCTTGCCGGAGAGCCTGGTGGAGGCGGAGCTCTTCGGCTTCGAGCGCGGCGCGTTCACCGGCGCCACCATGCGTCGCGCGGGTCGCTTCGAGCGAGCGGAGGGCGGCACGCTCTTCCTCGACGAGATCGGCGAGCTCGCGCCGGCGGTGCAGGTGAAGCTCCTGCGCGCGCTGCAGCACCGCGAGTTCGAGCGCATCGGCGGCAGCGAGACGCTCCACGCCGACGTGCGCGTCGTCGCGGCCACCAACCGCGACCTCGCGACGGAGATGCGCGGCGGCCGCTTCCGCGAGGATCTCTTCTACCGGCTCAACGTGCTCACGCTGGTGGTGCCGCCGTTGCGCGAGCGCCGGGAGGACGTGCCGCTCCTGGCCGAGCACTTCGTGCACCGCTTCGCCGCGGTGTACGGCCGCCCCGTGGACGGCATCGCCCCGCGCGCCATGCAGGCGCTCGCCCGCTACGCCTGGCCAGGCAACGTTCGCGAATTGGAGAACGCCATCGAGCACGCGGTGGTGCTCGCGCCGGGACCGGAGCTTCGCCTCGAGGATCTGCCCGCGCCGCTGGGCACGCGGGGCGTGGCGGCGCGACCCGAGGCGCAGACGACCCAGTCGACGCTCTATGAAATCGAGCGCGAGGCCATCCTCCGGGCGCTGCGGCTCACCGGCGGCTCGACGGGACGCGCCGCTCGCATGCTCGGCATCAGCGCGCGCAAGATTCAGTACAAGCTCAAGGAGTACGCGGCGGCGCCGAACTCGCAAACGCCGCCGCTCGACACCGAGCTGCAAGAGCCCGACGAGCCGGATCTCTCCGATCTCTAAAAAGCCGGCGCCCTGCACCGCCGGAGCGGAGCAGGGCGCCGTACTGCTTGTCACCCGTTCGTTAGAACGTACCGCCCATGGTGATCTGCCCGCGGTAGGTGTCGCCACCCTGCTTCACGAACACGCCGTAGTCCGTCTGGATGTTCGTGGGCGCGAACTGATCGCTGAACAGCCACTTGTAGTCGCCGCGCAAGCCGACCGTGAAGCTGCTCACCACGCCGTTGGGCAGGCGCGGGCGGTAGTTGATGCCCGCGCTCACCGGCACCTCACCCAGGCCGTCGCTCTGGAAGCCGGCCACCGGCTCCTGCAGCGAGTAGTGGGCGAAGCCGATACCGCCGGCCACGTACGGCTCGAGCATGGACCGCGCGTTGCTCGCCAGCGAGGCCTTCAACATGGCGTCGCCGCCGTTCTGCACCACGCGCGCTTCACGCGGGCCGGTCCAGAAGTTGCCCGAGCCGAAGAGCTGGTTCGAGGCGCCCTGGTACCGGAGCTCGAAGCCCAGGGGCACGTGCGCCGGGGCGATGTCCGCGTCGGCGCCCCACGCCGGGCCGGCGCGGAGGAAGTCCGACATGGGACCGGAGAAGGCCTGGATACCGCCCTCACCCTGGAGGCTCCAGACCGGCCCCGCCATGGCGTGGTGCTCGACGGGGGCGGGCGGGGGCGCGAGCTCCGCCGGAGCCGGGTTCACTTCAGGAGGCGTCGCCTCGGCGCCCGAGGGCGCGCCGCCGGGGGCCTGCTGCGCGAAGGCGGCGCCACCGGAGGTCGCGCCCGCCATCGCAAGGACCATCAGGATACGTTTCATTTTCGATCTCCGCTTCTGCCCGAATCCCTGCGTGGGCGAGGTTGAGGTGGTGACTGAACTGGGCTTGCTCAAGAGTCGAACGCTGGCTGAATCGACTGGAGAGCAAGCGTGACGCGCCGCAACCTCGCGAGATGTCGTGCGCCGCGCCCGGGGTTCACGCCTCTACCTTAGAGACACATTCGCAAACGCCACGGATTCCGAAGTTCTTACAGATTCCGACGCGCGCTCTCATCCTCGAGGACGATGCGCGGTCGCGGTTCGTGGGTCGCGGGCCGTGGGTTGTTCGCCGACGTCCGATGGGCCTTCCCCGAGCGAAGATCGTGGTCCCCTTCGAACGGTCCACGACCCAACGACCCCAGTTCCGCGATGGGGCCGACTGCGGGATTTCTCCAAGCTGAGATAGATCGAAACTCCGATGGACACCGATACCCAGCCGTCGACCGGGCTGCGCCGAGGGCTCTCCCTCCGCGCGCGCATGGCGATCTTCTTCTCCGCGGGCGTGGCGGCGGCGCTGCTGCTCTTCTCCACCGCCGTCATCGCCGTGCTCGTGCTCGACGACGACGCCGAGGGCCACCACGGCGCTCCCACCGACTCCGACGAGGACGTGGGCCAGGTGCTGCTGACCATGGTTGCCCTGGCGCCGCTGGCGGTCGCCGGCGCCGCGGGGGCGGGCTGGCTGTTGGCCAAGAAGTCGCTGGAGCCGCTGCGCGAAGCGGGGCGGCGCGCGAGGGTGGCGCAGCAGTCGCAGCAGGAGCTCGATCTTCCCGTCACCGGCCGCGGCGACGAGTGGGACGAGCTGGCGCTCACCG
This sequence comes from Deltaproteobacteria bacterium, assembly GCA_018266075.1. Taxonomy (GTDB): domain Bacteria; phylum Myxococcota; class Myxococcia; order Myxococcales; family SZAS-1; genus SZAS-1. The sequence continues at coordinate 134,416 of JAFEBB010000012.1, forward strand.
TGAACGCGCTGCTCGCGACCACGCGGCAGTCGGTGGAGCGGGTTCGCCGCTTCACCGCCGACGCCGCCCACGAGCTGCGCACGCCGCTCACCACCGTGCTCGGCGAGGCAGATCTTGCGCTGCGCCGCGAGCGCTCGCCGGAGGAGCTGCGCGCGGCGATCACCGTCATCCACGGCGAGGCCGAGCGGCTGGCCACGCTCGCCGACAAGCTCCTCGCCCTGGCTCGCGCCGACACGGCCGAGCTGCCGCTCTCGCCGGAGCCGCTGCGGCTGGACGCGCTCGCCGACGAGGCCATCGCCCGGGCGCGGTCGCGCGCGGCCCAGCTCGGCCGCTCGGTGGAGCTGGCCCACTCCCTGGAGCCGGTGGAGCTGCGCGCGGATCGCGGCCTGCTCGAGCGCGCCGTGCAGAACCTGCTCGACAACGCCGTGCTCCACGGCGGCTCGCACGTGGTGGTGGCGCTGCGGCGCGGGACCGACACGGTGGAGCTCGCGGTGCGCGACGACGGTCCGGGCGTGCCCGCGTCGCTGCGGCCGTTCTTGTTCGAGCGCTTCGCCTGCGGCGACGACTCGCGAAGCCGCGGCGGCACCGGCCTGGGCCTGGCCATCGCCCGCGCCATCGCCAAGGCGCACCAGGGCGAGCTGAGCTACGTGGAGGGCCCGGGCGCGCACTTCCGCCTGGTGCTGCCGCTGCCGGGCCGCTGAGAACGCGCTGAGAGGGTGATGAGATTCGTCTCACCGCGGCGCGCGTGCGCACGGGTGCAGGCAAGCTCTGCGCTCCACCTCGCGGAGGCGTGCGCAGAAGTGAGGCAGCTCGGGCCGCAGTTCATGGCGTGCGCGCCGGTGTTGGTCATCGAGTCGGCGCCGGAGCTGGGCGTCGAGCTGGTGCGCGCCCTCGGCGATCTCGGGCAGCCGATCTTCCTCGCGCGCAGCGCCGACCAGGCCCTGGCGCTCCTCGAAGAGTTCATCCCCGGCGTGGTGGTGGTGGACTTCCGCATGCCCGCGGGACAGGCGCTGCGGCTCCGCACCGCGCTCCAGGCGCGACAGCCCGCGCCGGCCGCCGTGGTGGTGTCGCCGGGCGTCTTCGATCGCCGCGCGCTGCCGGGCGCCACGGTGCTCCCTGACGTGCTCGACGCCGCCGCGCTCCAGGCTGCGGTGCGCGCGCTGCTGACGTCTCCCGAGCCAGAGCCTCCCCCTCCGCCGTCGGCGCCCGAAGAACCACCGCCGCGCGTGGCCGATCCGCCGCAGGGCCACGTGCTGCGCGCGCTGCACAGCGGACCGCTGGCTCCGACCGCGGTGGGCGAGCGGCTGCTGGGCGCCGTGCCGCGGCGCCGCGTGCGACCCGTGCTTCGCGAGCTGCTCGCGCTGGGCTGGGTGGAGCGCGTGGGGCGCCTGCGCTGGCAGCTCACCGATGCCGGTAAACGCGAGCTCGAGCGCCTCCCGATTCGATGAGAGCCCGCTCAGCAGCGCTTGTGAAAGTTTCGTGGCCCACCCACAAGGCGCGTTGACGGTCTGGTCGGCCACCCGCTAACACTCGGCAGCCCTGGAGGCCCGATGCGCCGCTTGCCCGCCGTGCTGGTGATCCTTGCTGCAGCTGCGTGCCTCGCGTGCGGCGGCGGCGACGTGACCTCGCACGGCAGCGCCACCAACGGCACCGGCGCGACGGGCGCGAGCGGCTCCAGCACCACGGGCACCACCGGCAACGGCGCCACCACCGGCACGGGCACAGGGACCGGAACGGGAACCGGCACCGGGACGGGGACGAACGGCACGTCCGCAGCCGGCTCGGGCGGCTCGACGGGCAGCTCCATCTGCTCCTCGCAGAACTGCGTGGTCTATGCCTCCGCCGATCACGACCTGTACCAGGTGGACCCCACCACGCTGCAGGAGTCGCACCTCTGCACCTTCAACGGCGCGCTCTCGGGCTCCTCGACCGACGTGGTCACCGACATCGCGGTGACGCCCGACGGCACGCTCTACGCCATCACCGAGACCGCGCTGTACACCGTGAACCCTTCGACCTGCGCGGCCACCAAGGTCTCCACGCTCTCGCAGGCGGGCACGCGCTGGGTGGGCCTCACCTTCACCGTGGGCAACACCCTCCTCGCGGCCGACGGCTCGGGCAACGTGGTCACCATCGATACCAGCAGCGGCGCGGTGACGGCAGCGGGCAGCTTCGGCGGCGGGCTGGTCTGCTCCGGCGACATCGTGGCCATCAACGACGCCACCCAGACCGTGTATGCCACCGCCAGCAGCACCAGCGGCAACGACAAGCTCGTCACCTTGAACGCCAACACGCACGCCGCGACGGTCATCGGCAGCGTGGGCTACCAGCAGGTCTTCGGGTTGGGCTTCTGGGCCGGCAAGCTCTACGGCTTCACCCACGCGGGCCAGATGCTGCAGATCGATCCCACGAGCGGCGCCTCCACGGTCATTGGCACGCAGGGCACGATCAAGTTCTCGGGCGGCGCCACCACGCCGCTGGCGCCGACCTTCCAGTAGCTCCGGGCCTCATGGCTCTTCGAGGCGGCGCGGCACGTAGGGCCTCGCGCCGATGTGGTCGAGCGCGTACCCGACCGACCAGGCGGCCGCCGAGGCCACCGCGACCGTCGCCAGGCAAGTGAACGTCGCGAGCCGCGGGCCGCCGACGCCGAGCACCATCGCGATGGCAGTGAGCGGCAATCGATAGCCGCCGGAGATCCCGGCGGCGGCGCCAGCTGCGCCCGCGAGGTCGCCTTGGATCCCGAAGCCCGGCGCGAAGACCCGGCCGGCGATGTCGCCGATGCTCATGAAGGGAACGAAGACGCCGCCGCAGCCTCCCGCAGCGGCCGCGGAGATGGTGGCCGCCGCGCGAAGCAGCGAGACCGCCAGCAGCGTGAGCGGGAGCGCGTCGGCCTGCTCGGCCCAGCGAATGGCACTCGTCCCTGGGCCAATCGCCGATGCCGGGTTCGCGACGCGCGCGATGACGAACGCCGTGAGCGCCAGCCCGGCGCTGCCGAGGATCAATCTCACGAGCGGCGGGGCGTGCCAGGTCTTGGCCTTGTAGATTGCGGTCCCCGTGAGCGCCGTCACCGTGCCCGCGAGGGCGCCCACGAAGATCGCCGCGAGGAGCGCCTCATGAAAGCTGCCCGGCCCGACCTGGGGCACCACGAGTCGGATGAAGCGCAGATGTAATGAATAGGAAATTCCCCAGCCGATGAAACCGCCGATGAGCGAAGCCACGACGCGCGGTGCGCTGATGGGCGCGCGGTTTCGCCAGCCGAGCTCGAGCATGAACGCGGTACCCATGAGCGGAATACCCATGAGCGCGGCCACGCCCGAAGCGCCGCCCGCGATCGCCGACGAGCGAAGCAAGCGGCGCCACGCGCTGCGCGCACTCGCCCAGGTGCCCACCGCCACGCCCACGTACGCCGCGGGCGCTTCGGTCCCCATCGCCGCGCCGAGCCCCACCGTCGCGAGGATGGCGAGGGTGCGGATCGGCATCAGCCACCAGGGAAAGTCCTCTTCGTGGCCCGCGGTCAGGACAACGTCGCTGGTGATGTCGGAGCGGGTGACGCCTCGTGGGAAAGCGCGCCATCGCTTCGATTGCTGGGCTTCGGCTCCGCCGAAGCCATAGAGCACCAACATGGACAAGGCCAGGCCGATCACGGGGACCGCGATGAGCACCCAGGTCGGGCGATTCGAGACTGCAGCGAGAAGCGTCTTCAAGAGTTGGGTCAGCGCCACCACGACGCCGCCGCCGAGCAGTCCACCCAGGACGCCGCCGCTGGCCGCCCAGGCCAGAGTGACTGCGCTCGACTCGCCGCGCTCGGTGTTCATGCTCAGTGGAGGGCCTTGCGCGCCTTCGCGTGGGGCGGGCGTGCACGGTGTCTGGGCAGGAGGGGCGGGCCGAGCCAGCCTTTGTGTTTGAAGTATCCAAACATGATTCCGGCGCTCGCAATCATCAAACACCAGGCAAATGGATAGCCGTATCGCCACTGCGCCAGCGGCACTTCCACATTCATTCCCAAGTAGGAAGTGATGAAGCTCATGGGCAGAAAGATCGTGGAGATGATGGTCAACACGCGCATCACCTCGTTGGTGCGAAAGCTCACCGTCGAGAGCGAGATGTCGATGATGGTCGCGGTGGTGGCGTGCAGCTCGTCGAGATCCTCGAGCGGCGCCTCGGCAACCTCATAGAGATCGCGCAGGGCCTGGCGCGCCTCGGCCGACGCGCTGCCTTGAAGCTCGCGGGCCAGGCCGGCAGCTGCATCCCGGAGCGGCACCACGGCGTGGCGCAGGTGCGAGATGCCCTGGCGTGTGGCGTGGAGGCGCTCGAGCGCCGCCGGGCTCGGCGGCTCTTCTTCGATGGCCTGGAGCTCACCCGAGAGGCGCTCCACCTCGGGGAGGAGGGAGGAGAGGGCCTGCTGCAGCACGGCGTACGCGAGGAAGTCGGGGCCGCGCGCGCGTAGGAACTCGCCGCGCTGGAGTCGGTCCTGCACGCCGGCGAGGCAGGTTGCGCGTGGCCAACCCGAGGAGATCATCCAGTTCGAACCCACGAGCAGCAGCGGGGCGCGGTTGTCGCCGCTGTCGAAGAACTGCGAGCGCGGCAAGACCACCAGCGCACAGTTGTCGTAGCTCTCGAGCCGGATCATCCCGTTCAACCGCGGGCCTTCGAAGAGCGCGAGGTGTCGGTCGGTGAGCGCCTCGGCCAGCGTCTCCAGCGCACGGGTGGAGTATCCGGAAGGAAAGTCGAACCAGGTCGTTCCCTGCACGCCGAGGAGCTCGCGATACTGTTGAATCGTGGCTTCGCGATTCTCGGAGAGCTCGCCTTTCCAATAGTGCACCACGCGGACGGCGTCTGGCCCTGGCGCATGGCTCTCCTGCTCCGTGGACATCGCCCCTCCGGCGAGGCCCTGTCGTTGCAAGGTGGAGGCCCCTGTCGGGCGGCAGTGCTGCGCCGGGCGCACGTCGGCAGTTCTTACCGACTGCCGTCGGAATGAGAACGGAGTTTCCTTGCGCCGTTGAAACTGCGCGCCGGCGCGCCCACCTCAATGGCGAGGCTTTCGTCTCAAGGAGCTCTTCACCATGGCGACGCTGAATCCGAAGCTGGCGCGGCTCTCGACGGTCAACGAAGAGAAGCTGTTGATTGCGAGCATGCCCAGCCACGTGAGCCAACTCTCCAAGAGACAGCTCATGAACGACCTGAGGCGGGCACGGAAACTGCGCAACAAGTACCGCAGCCTGGCGCGCGAGGAGGCTCGGGCGCGGCTTCGCGGGGGCAGCAATCGGCGCGGTGCGGCCGTGAACACGCGTGTGAAGGCCAAGGCCTTCGACGACGCGCTCAAGCGCTTCGAGAAGCAGCTCGCCGCGCGCCGTCCGGTGGCGGCCAGGCCGAAGGCGCGGCGCGCCCCGCGCGCACGCCGGAGCGTGGTGCCGGGCCGGGCACAGGCGCGGCGGACCCGGACGGCGCGGGCCACGTCGATGCGCGTGCGGAGCGAGGCCACCCGGGCGCTGCGTGCGCGCCGCAAGCAGCAGGCGATGAACCTCAAGCGCCGGCAGTCGTTCATCTCCGCGCGCGGCCGCCGCAGCCAGGCGCGCCGCAACCGCTGAGCCGACGTCAGGCGTGGGCGCGCAGGCGCTTGGACGCGATTGCTTGCTTCAGCGATTCGTGGTCGCGCGCGTTGGTCTCCGCGTAGGTGGCGGAGAACTCGACAATCGAATGATCAAATACCGGCCCGCCGCCGAGGTAACCGGAGATCTCCGCGGCGTCGCCGGTGCGGGCGTGCGCGCGCGCGAGCGCCCAGGCGCAGAGGGCGCCGTAGAGCGCCATATTTTCAAAGTTCATACTCGTGAGATCGCCCGCGCCCTTCACGTCCCAGAGCTGGCGAACGTAGTAGTGCCGGCCGGTCTTCGGGGCCGTGCACCAGCCGAGCATCATGTCGCTCGCGCCCTGGATGAGCCACTGGCCGGTGACCACGCGGCGTCCGTGGTGGCCGCGCGCCGACGCGCCCACGTACGGCTCGAGCACCGACGCCTGGGCCTCCTTGATTTGCAGCACCATGCGGTCGCCGAGTGGGTGGTCCGCGGCCTCGAGGAGCGCGATCCAGCAGCGCGTGCCCACGCTGCCCACGCCCACCACCTTGCGTGCCACGTCGACGAGCTCGTAGCGATCGAAGAGGAAGCGGCGGTCCTCGCGGAGCGTCTTTCGATAGTCCTCGAGCATCTGCCGGGCGTCGTCCAGGTTCCGCCCGGTCTTGGAGAGGTGGACCTGGAGCGGCGGGTCCTCCACGAAGCGCAGGCCCTTGCCGCCCTTCGTGAGCCGGGCCACCGCGCGCAGGTGCGTCTTGCGCTTGGCCTTCTTCACCGCGCGCCGCAGGGTGGGGCGGTACTTGGCATTGAAGTGTGCAATCACGTCCTTGACGCGGATGCGGTCGTACCAGAGGTCGAGGGTGCGCACGTGGCTGTATTCGGCAAGTCGCTCGCGATAGGCGCGGACGGTGTTGAGGACGATGCGATCGCACCGGGCCTTGGAGAAGCCGTGCTCGCGGGCGGCGATGTGCATGCTGGCGCAGAGGCGCTTCACGTCCCACTCCCATGGGCCAGGCAGCGTCTCGTCGAAGTCGTTGATGTCGAAGACCAGCCGGCGCTCGGGGGTCGCGAACTTTCCAAAGTTGGCCACGTGCGCGTCGCCGCAGGTCTGCACGCGAAGGCCGGTGTCGGGCGTGTGGGCGAGGTCCTCGGCCATGATGGCCGCGCCGCCCCGAAAGAACGCGAAGGGTGACTGCGCCATGCGCTGGTAGCGAATGGGCGTCAGCCCCTTCTCTCGGGCGTCCGCTTGCTGTTCGAGGATGCCGATGGGGTCGCGCTTCTTGTGCGGCGTCCACGCGCTGTGGGCGGAGCGCGGGACATCCTTGCGCAGCGCGCGCCCCGCCTCGAGCCGCTCGGGTTTGATCTTCACCTCGCCGTCGAGTTGCTGCATGGGCGTGATCCTCATGATTGGCGACATCGCCCGGTACTGTTGAGTCCCCAGTCCGGCCGATTGGGGAGAAGGTAGGCACTGGCCGCTCGGCTGGCGGTCTGCGTGGCGTGCGCTCAACGACGAACGTGGGCGGTGCTTGAAAAAAAGAAAGCGCGCCTCGGGATGCGAGGCGCGCCGGTGCGGAGTGGGCTGCGCGGGGACCTAGCGGTGACCGCCACCACCGCCGTGGAAGCCGCCGCCACCACCGCCATGGAAGCCGCCCGCCGGTGCGCCGCCGTGGAAGCCGCCGGCGGGAGCGCCACCGTGGAAGCCGCCCGAGGGCGCGGCGTGGAAGCCGCCCGAGGGAGCGCCGTGGAAGCCGCCTGCGGGAGCGCCGTGGAAGCCGCCTGCGGGAGCG